>PHAV01000007.1 GCA_002841765.1 Deltaproteobacteria bacterium HGW-Deltaproteobacteria-4
GGCAGTCGAGCACGTCTTTCGGTATGGCCATCGGTTCCTCCAGTGGTTACGGGTTGTAACCGACGATGACCATTTACACAAAGTTTTTTACACCCTCGAGTAGCACGCGAGCAGGCTCGCAAAGACCTTCCACTTTCGACCTATACAGAAGCTTACTGGAAAATTGATCTTCATAACCTGCTTCATTTTCTTGCCCTCAGGATGGACTCTCACGCTCAGTACGAAATCAGGCAATATGCAAATGTTATTGGTAATGAGATAGTCAGTAAATGGGTTCCTATGGTATGGGAAGCATTTCTCGACTATCGGCTGAATGGAATTGCACTGTCTCAAATTGAAGTTGGTTTATTGGCATTGCTCTATGCAGGGAAGCAAGATGAGATGACAACTCAGCTGTTAGAAATGGGATGGATTAAAAAGCAAGAGCCGTTTTTTAAACTGTCGCGTGAAGCCGAAGAGTTCTCGGTTAAAACCAAGAAGATGGGAATTGATTTGCTTGCTGCTGTAACAGAAAAATAGTTTTTTTCACAATATGCTCATCAAACCCCACCAAATCTCCCTCTCCACAAAATCCCGCACCCCCATCCACCGGGGCGCCCCGCTTCACTACGTCTCCAACATCGAAATCGTCATCCTCCGTGGCGAAGAGCAGGAGAAGATCGCTTCACTAGAAAAAATCGCCGGGGTCAGGTCTTGCAATCAAAACTCCGCCTATTACCTCGATTTCAATTACAAAGACTCGCAGAACTGGGCGGCGAACCATGATCTCCGCATCGAGCATCGCGGCCGGGTCGCGCAGATCGATCATCTTCTGATCAATCGCTTGCTCGATATATTCGTTCTGGAGTCGAAGAACTATTAATACGGTATCAGGATTAGTGATCACAACTGATTCAGCTTCTCATAAAAAATCAGGTATGGAGTGTTTCAATTGAGCGGTAAACGAATTTTCATTACGGGTATAGCCGGTTTTTTAGGGAGTCATATTGCCGAGAGGTGTCTGGCTGAAGGATACCGGGTTTCGGGATGTGACAATCTGATGGGTGGCTATCTGGACAATGTTCCGGATGGCGCTGCGTTTCATCAAATCGACTGCAATGATTTTGCGTCCCTGGCCGCTTTGATGAAAGACGTCGATATTGTCTACCATTGCGCTGCCACAGCCTATGAAGGCCTCTCCGTATTCAGCCCGCATCTGGTCACCCGGAACGTTGTCACGGCGACCAGTGGCGTTGTTTCCGCAGCCGCGGCCGGAGGGGTGAAGCGCTTCGTTCTCTGTTCCTCCATGGCCAGGTACGGCACCAACAAGGTTCCCTTTGCCGAGGATATGGTACCGGCTCCTCAGGATCCCTACGGCATCGCCAAATGGTGTGCGGAACGTCTGCTGGCCAATATTGCCGAAACCCACGGCATGGAATGGGTGGTGGCGGTTCCTCACAATATCATCGGGCCCCGGCAGCGCTACGACGATCCTTATCGCAATGTCGCCGCGATCTTCATCAACCTGATGTTGCAGGGACGCCAACCTTATATCTACGGGGACGGCAATCAGCGCCGCTGCTTCAGTTTTGTCTCCGATGTGGTCGATCCTCTGCTGCGGATGGCCACCGACAACCGCTGTGTCCATGAGATCATCAATATCGGCCCTGACGATGAGTTTGTGACCATCAACGAACTTGCAACTACCATCGCCCGGCTCCTCGATTTTGATCTGCAGCCGAACCGGATCGAAAGCCGCCCCCAGGAGGTCTTCTTTGCCAACTGCTGCGCCGACAAAGCCCGTCGACTCCTTGATTACCAGCCGAAGGTGAAACTCGAAGAGGGATTGGCCGTGATGATCGACTGGATAAAGGCTCGCGGTCCCCGCCCTTTTGTCCACAATGTTGAGTTGGAAATAGACGGACCCCTCGCACCGAAGACTTGGTCGCAGAAGATCCTGTGACCAGGCTGCTTCTGAACGAACCTGATAGCGGGGCGCTCGCCGAAAAGGCCGCCACTCTGTTGGCACAGGCCACGGCTTTGGAGGGATCGCTGCATCTGCCCGGTGTGCGCGATGATTATCGCTCCCGGCTGGAGGAGGTTGTGCTGCTGGCCACCAGGGCGCTGGAGGGCGCGGGGGAAAGTCGAGAGGTTGCGTTGCTCCAATGGGTGTTGGTTCGGGCTTTGGGGGCCCGGGCCGAGGATGCGCGCTATGGTGCCGGGCAGCTCTCGCGCGGTTCTCAGCGGGCGCCGACATGGGAAGATTGCGAAGACGGCTGGCAGCGGGTCGAGGAGATTGCTGGCAATGCCGAAGAGGCGGCATGGGCGGCCGCAGGTTTTGCTCAGGCTTTGGATACGGCCAAAGCGAGAGCGCTGGCCCGCAGAGCTGAGGTTGCCGCAATCGCCGCCAGGAAAATCGTCCTGGAGCGCAACCGCGCTTATACGTTCCATGCCGATCCCGGCTTCTCCTTTGGCGAAGGCTGGTACCTGTCTGCCGCGGCCCTGTTGACCGGCCTTTCCATCCAGATCAGACCCGGCGCTCTCCAGGAATTGCAGGCCAAGCGATTCCTACACGATGCCGGCTTAACAGGAGCCCTTCGCCCCTATCGGTCTCGTCCGGCGAGTCCCAAGCATCTGACGCATATCATCGCCGCGGCTTTTCGCGCCGATGCGGCAGGAGCACAGTCCACCCTCCGCGCCGCCTTTCTGGGGGACGAATCGCCGTCGGCGACCTTACGAGCATGGATCGATGGCAAGGTGGGAGGAAAGGCAGAACAGAAGGTGCTCCTTTGGGTCCGAACGGGTGACCACGATGCCCAGCGCAATACCTGTTGCGATGAGTTGCGTCAGCTATCCAAACTGGTACTGAAGGCCGGGCTCACACCGATCTTTTTCGGCGATAGAGTCCCTCTGGAGCTGGTTACGGCGAGGGGAGTCAACCTGACCCTGTGCTGGAAAGAGCCGCTCTTCCAGGGGCCGGAGATGCGCCGGGTTCAACTGCAACTCTTTGAAGAGTTGCGATGCCGCCACGCTCTGGTGGGCCAGATTGGCGTGACCACTGCCGGCATGGACGGACCGGCGCTGATGGGATTGTCCACCCTTTATCTCACCCGGGAACGCAACGTCCGACTGGGCAAGTGGGTGGGAGCTGTTCCGGGATATCAGGAGGTCGTGCGGGTGCCTGGCTATTTCGAAATCATTCGCACCACCCTGCAGCAGTGGGCGCAGTGACCAGAGGAGGGGGCTGGCAATTGACCCGCTGCCGCCGGCTTTCCATCCGTCAGCATTGTTATCATCCCCACAACAATAGGAGCAAACCTCATGGCCATGACCGTAGAAATCAAAGGGAACAAGCTCTGTATCGAGATCGATCTCGAAAAACCGACCCCCTCGGCCTCCAGGAAGACCCTGGTCGTCGCCAGCACCCGCGGCAATGCCGTCACCACCGCCGAGGTCGACGGCAAGCCGATCACTATCGGCTTGAATGCTTATATCAAGCCGTAGTCTTTGTCGGCAAAAGGCATTTTTCACACGGATTTAACGGATGGGACGGATCAGGGCAGATTAAAGGCTTTGGGAAGGTAAACACCAGGAGACTGGATTAGTTTGATCCGATGTTATCCGTCAAATCCGTGTCATCCGTGTGCCGGCTATAAAAGAGACAGCGGCGCTACCGACTCATCGCGCCTTCCTTGAGATTAAGGGGGGCGCTGTTGTATTATATTCGACCACGACACCATCTTTATAACGAGGATATTGCATGCGACTCAGTTACAACCCCATCGGCACTTGCGCCAAACAGATCGATATCGAGATTGAGGACGGGCTGATCGCCAGCGCCGACTTCATCGGCGGCTGCGCCGGCAATACCACGGCAGTGGCCGTCCTGGTCAAGGGGATGGAGGTCGACGAGGCGGTGCGCCGCCTCAAGGGGATCGCCTGTCAGGGCGACACCTCGTGCCCGGATCAGTTGGCACGGGCGCTGGAGATGGCGAGTGCTGGATTAATAGCCAAAGGAGAACAGAAATGAAGGTCATGATCGATCTCTGTATTGTTCCGCTCGGGGTCGGGGTCTCCCTCTCCCCTTATATTGCTGCTTGCGAAAAAGTCCTCAGTGCGGCGGGACTGAAGACGGCGCTTCATGCGTATGGTACAAATGTGGAAGGGGAGTGGGATGAGGTCTTTGCCGCGGTCAAGCGCTGCCATGAAGCAGTGCATGAGCTGGGGGCGCCGCGGATCACCACCACGATCAAGGTGGGGACGCGGACCGATCGGGCCCAGAGTATGGAAGAGAAGATCGCGAGCGTGCAGGAGAAGCTGTAATTTTGCCGCCGCCTGGCAGGTCAATCACCATCGCCTTGAACGCTTATAGCAAGCCGTAGTTCAGAGAGCATTTTTCACACGGATTTAACGGATGGGACGGATCAGGGCAGATTAAAGGCTTTTGTGGGGTTAAAATCAAAGGCATATTTTCGCTTGATCCGCAGCTATCCGTCAGATCCGTGTCATCCGTGTGCTGGATGTAAAAGTTTTTACAGGAAGTCCTATCACTTCAATTTAATCCATTTCCGATTCTGAAGGAGGAAACGATGAAAAAGATACTGCTGGTTATAGCGGGAGTAATGGTTTGGGCAATGGCGGCGCAGGCGGCGGACGAGAGCCTCTTCAGCACCCATCTCTTTGCCAAGTTTCAAGTAAAAGCCTGCACGGTCTGCCACGATTTTCACAGTCAGGAGCGCGGCGGCCTTGCCTTTGCCAGCCACAAGGGGCGCGCTCCTGTCTCCTGCACGGGCTGCCATCGTCAGGCGGTGACCGGTTTTGAGCACCCCGAGGAGTGGTTTGCCCAGCCCGATCTTTATAAGTCGGGGATGGATGCCCGTGAAACCTGCGAAACGATCAAGAAGGCGGCGCATGCCGAGTTCAAGAGTCAGGCTCTGCTGGCCAGAGAGATGAAGAAGCACCTCTTCGAAGATCCGCGCGTATTGTGGGGGATTGAAGGGGCGACGGCTAACAGTGGCAAGCTCCCTGGCGGCAAGGCCGAAACGGATCTGGTCAAAGGGGGGATGGAGCGCTGGAAGGCGGAGGTAAATGCCTGGATCGACGGCGGGATGAAGTGCGAGTAAACCAATGAGGAGGGGGGATTATGCTGCATGAAGAGTTAACCAACAGAGTTATTTGTGCTTATTACAATGTTTACAACATGCTCGGCTATGGTTTTTTGGAAAAGGTCTACGAGAACGCCCTTGCACTGGAATTGCGAAAGAGCGACCTGCAGGTTGGGCAGCAAGAGGGCGTCAAGGTCTTTTATCGGGGGGAACAGGTTGGTGATTATTATGCCGACATGGTCGTCAATGGTTTGGTCATTTTGGAATTGAAAGCTGCTGACTCATTAAGGTGTGAGCACTTTGCGCAATTGACCAATTATTTGAAGGCGACTGAGAAAGAAGTCGGGTTGCTGCTGAATTTTGGGAAAAAACCGGAATTTAAGAGAATCCTTTTGACGAATGACAAAAAGCGTTTCACACGGATTTAACGGATGAGACGGATCAGGGCGGATTAAGGGCTTTTTGAGGTTAAAATCAAAGAGTCAGTTTTTGGCTTGATCTGAAGTTATCCGTCAAATCCGTGTCATCCGTGTGCAGGTTCTACTGTTCCGTACCAAGAAAGGACCTCCGGTGAACCGTTACGGCCTCGTGACCTGCTTCTTGCTACTGATTCTGACTGCGTCGGCGACGGCTGGAATTGTCGAACCCGTCCCGGTGCCGGAGGTGATCCTCGTTGCCCCGGTCGATCCGCTCATCGCCCCGTCCGGCCAGCTCATCGAAGAGAAGCGGCGGCTCGACAAGAAGCAGTCGCTGCGCCCGCTGGCGCTGGTTGCGCACAAGCCGAATTACCTGATTGGCAGCTACTACTTCTCCGCACCGCAAACCGCCCCTTTTGAAGCCCAGTTCCCTGAAGAGGATATCAGTATCAGCCCGGTGGAACTCAAGTTCCAGTTCAGTCTCAAGACCCTGCTGATTTCCGATTTGATCGGCAAAACCGGCGATCTCTGGGTCGGCTACACCAATCGCAGCTTCTGGCAGGCTTTCAACGCCCAACGCTCCTCCCCTTTTCGGGAAACCAACCATGAACCCGAGGCCTGGTTCGATTTTGCCACCGACCGCCAGCTCGGCTCCCTCCACTTCAAGGGGGCCAATCTCGGTCTGATGCACCAGTCCAACGGCCAGTGGGGGGAAGTCTCCCGCAGCTGGAACCGGATCTATGGTCTCTTCATATTCCAGCAGGGGGATCTTTACTTTGCGCTTAAACCCTGGTGGCGTCTCCCCGAGTCGCGCAGCGATGATGACAATCCCGATATCGAGAAATATCTTGGCAACTTTGAATTCTATGCCCTCAAGAACTGGCGCAATCAGAGTCTCGGCATCATGCTCCGCAACAACCTGCGCTTCGCCGCCAACAATCGCGGCGCGGTGCAGCTCGATTATAACTTTCCGATCCATAACCAGCTGCGCGGCTACCTGCAATACTTCTCCGGCTACGGCGAGAGTCTCATCGACTACGACCACCGCATCAACACCCTCGGAATCGGGGTGATGTTGTCGAACTGGCTGTAACCAATTCTTACGGTTTCTCAATCTGCAGATCGTCGTACCACGCCTCGGCACTGGCGCCGGTGTTGTCAGTATCGGTCATGATGGCGATCGCCCCGACCGCCGGCGGCTCTGCACCGAAGAGGTTCCGGTAATCCTCCAGCACATTGCGCTTCGCTCTCTGCCATTCTCCGACTTTCTCTGTGCCACTCTCCACCGCCACCATCATTGCATTCCCCGTATAAGGGCTCGGCACCGTCGTACCTTTGGCGAGGGTGTTCCCCCAGACATAGCTGATCGTTCTGGTTTTCGGGAAGAACCAGTGCGGGAAGATCACATAAACGCGGGCGGCATAGTCGTCGCCGTTCTTCGTCCTTTCATTGGCCTTGGGGATGATCCCCTTGACCTTCCAGCGCCAGCTGAGGATGGGATAGTCCTGCAAGAGGTACTCTTTCTTGAAGACGAGGCCGGAGGCTGCCCCCTGACTTCGTGCCTGCAACACCTTGCCCGTTTTCTCCGTCACGACCTGATAGCTGGTCTTGCCACGAAAAGACTTCTCTTCCCAGCGCGGACTGAGCCCCTGCTCAAAATCGTCGATGCGGAGGATCTCCCCGGCCAGGGCGGTCGCCACTCCGGCGCCGAGCAACAGTAAAGAAAAAAGAATCCGTCGTTGCATCAGTAACCGTCCAATCCGGAGGCCGCATCGCGCTGGCGGCGGCTCTCCCCTTCGTGGATCACCCTGATCGCACTGACCCCTTCGACCGGGCACTTGGTTTCACAGATCCCGCAGCCGATACACAGCTTCTTGACCACCACCGGCTGTTTGAGGCGACGGGTGACGCCGCCGTAGGTGATGTCACGTTCGTCGAAGATGATCGCTTTCTTGCCGGTCGGGCAGTGCTCTTCGCAGACCAGACACTCTTCGCCGCGGGCGTAGGGGAGGCAAAGGTTCTTGTCGAAGACCGCCAGGCCGATGACCGTCTTGCGCTTGACCTCGAGGCTGAGCTCCTTGATCGCCCCGGTCGGGCAGACCTGACCGCAGAGGGTGCAGTTGTATTCACAGTAGCCGAGGCGGGCCATGAGCAGCGGCGTCCACAGGCCGGTGACCCCGGCCTGGAGGAAGGCGGGGTGGAGAGCGCTGCCGATGCAGACCTTCATGCACTCGCCGCAGCGGATGCAGCGGCGCAGGAATTCTGCTTCGTCGACGGCGCCGGGGGGCCGCAGCAGCGTGGAGTTGTGCAGACGAGCATCCGGTTCAATGCGGATCGACGGCGCGATCAGGAGCCCGCCGGCGGCGGCAACCAGGACGCCGCGCCGGGTGAGATCGGTGCTGACCTCGGGGCTCGGCTGCGGCGACCAGCTGAAGGTGACCCGGCGCTGTGGGCAGTAATCGCCGCAATCGAAGCAGCGGATACATTCCGACTTGCGCACTGTTTCCGTCCCCACCGCCGCCATCCGGCAGGCGCTGGCGCAGAGCGCGCAGTCGCTGCAGAGTTTAGACGGGGTGCGGCGCAGCAGGGCATAGCGGGAAGAGAGGCCGAGGAGCCCGCCGAGGGGGCAAAGGTTCTTGCACCAGAAGCGGCGTTCGACCCGCTCCAGGGCGAGGATGCACAGAAAGATCAGCAGGGTGAAGAGGCCGAGGGTGAAGAAAGGGGGGCGGAAGGCCATCAGATGGTCGCGCCAGAAAGGGAAGAGCTGATTAATCGCCGGCGAAACCACCGGCACCGGGTGCTGCCAGGCCGCGTCAAAGAGGGCGTTGGCGCCGAGATTGTAAGTCGGATACAGGGCAAAGGTCAGGGTGCGCAGGAAGATTGCCAGCGGATCGAAAAGACCGAAGAGTTGCACGCCGAGGAGGGCGGCGACGCTGAGGACGATGAGGAGCAGGTACTTGATCTGCCGCCAGCCCGGCTTGACGATGATTCTCCCTTGGCCGATGACAGTGCCGCAGCCGTCGAGGGTCGTGCCGAGCGGGCAGATCCAGCCGCAGAAGAAACGGCCGGCAACGGCGGTTAAGAGGAGGACGAGGAGGGCCGGCCAGAGGAGGTTCAGGTGCGGCGCACCGGGGGCAAAGAGGTCGGCGAGGAGCGCCAGGGGGTCAATCCGGAAGAGGAGGGAGACCGGCCAGGAAAGACGGTCCTCCCCCCGGTACTCGGTGGCGACAAAGAGGGCAAGAAAGCCGAGAAGGCAGATCAGTTGAACGCTACGACGCAGGCGGCGCCAACGATTCACGCTGCTCACACCATTCGGACTTTCTGCAGATCGAGGGTGCCGAGGCCGCGTTTGGCGCCGGCGACGATAAAGGAGATATCGCGCGGCTGCAGGCCGAAGAGGGTGGCGCTGTAGGCATCGGCGGCAACGATATCGGGTGAGGCGATGATGGTGTCGAGGATCTTGACATCCTTCAGTTGCCCGCCCTGCGGGCCGTTGGCGACCAGGATACGGGTGGCGTCGACGATGGTGAGATCGGAGCGGATAACGGTGTTGATGTCGGCAAGGGCTTCGGCGATGTTGCGGTGCATGGTGCCGCGATTGCCGCCGATCACCCCCATGATGTTCTTCATGCCGACGGTGACGGTGGAGATGCTGTGATGTTTGGCGATCGGCAGATTGATGAAGCGGTCGGCGTCCAGAGCGGGTTGGTAAAAGGACCAGCGCTGCTGATCGATGCCTCCCTTGATATCGACATCGATAAAGGCGCGGCGGTCGATCTGTTCCATGCTGACTTTTGGCGATTTGAGACCCTCGACAGCGCCGGCAATGCCGCTCTGCACATAACAGCGGCGCGGATCGTTGCAGGTGCGGTCAAAGACCAGAACCTTTTTGGCGCCGGCTTCGAGGCAGAGTTCAACAACGGTGCGGACAACCAGGGGGTGGGTATTGGCGGCGAGTTCGACGGTACGGTCCCAGCCGATATTCGGCTTGACCACCACCACTTCACCGGCCTTGACAAAGGCACTCATGCCGCCGAGGGCGGTAACGGCAGCACGGACGGTGGTGGGGATATCCTTCCCCTTGCGCACTGCCAGGGGCGGGGTCAGGGGCGCGGGGGACGCCAGGGCGGTCAGGTCGAGCCAGGGCGTGCCGCCGATAGCGGCCGCGGCGATGGCCAGTTGCAGGCTGGAACGGATAAATTCACGACGATCCATACGACCTCCCCTGTCGCCGGCACCGTCACCGGCTTACTGGATAATGGCCCCCTCGTTACCGGCCGGGCCGGGCTCGATAGCACCGAAGTTGGCTTCAAAGCGGCGGACATTCTCTTCCAGGGCGAGGAGAAGACGTTTGGCATGGCGGGGGGAGGTGATGATGCGCGCCCGGACTTTCCCCTGCGGTGTTTGCGGTTGCAGATATACAAAATCGATGGTGAACTCGCTGTCGGTATGATTAATGATCCCGAGATTGGCATAGATCCCCTGGGCAGTTGCTTCATCGATCTGGATTTCGAGTTTCTGTTCTTTCTTTTCCATTCTTCTTCTCCTTGGGCTTCATGGATGGGTGCGGCGAAAAATCAGGGGACAAGTCTGGTGAGCATGTTCGGTTTCTGCAGGGCCGGTTCGATGATTTCAATTGTCTGACCGGTCTTGATTCCGAAGATTTTTGCTTCGATGCCGCTGGGAAAGATCGCAACAACATCATACTTTTTGGCAGCGTCCAGGCCGAAGTGGGCAACCTTCGGCTCCTGGGCAGAGAAACCGGTGGCGGAGCGGACCTCGCGCAGGGAAAGAAGCTTGTTCTTGCTGTTTTCGAAGATTTTGATCTTGCTGCCGTAGGCGTCACGATTGGAGACGGTGCCGGTCAGCTTCACTTTCAGCCAGTTTTTGTCATCCTGGGTATTTTTAAAGAGTTTGTTCGGCGCGCCCCAGTTGACCACGTAAAGATCGAGGTCGCCATCGTTATCGATATCGGCAAAGGCGGTTGCCTTGGTGCGAACGGTTTCGCACTTGAGGATCGGCTGTTTGCTGATCTGATTGGTGAACGTCCCTTTGCCGTCGTTGATGTAGAGCTGGTTGGCGAGCTTGCAATCCCCTTCGTAAAGGTCGAGGTCGCCGTCGTGATCGATGTCACCGAAGGTCGGGCCTTTGCCCCAGCCATCGTGTCCACCCTTGATCTGGCTGATCGTCTTGGTGAAGCTGCCCTTGCCGTTGTTGAGATAGAGGTTGTGCGGGCCGACATAGTTGGAGACGTAGAGATCGAGATCGCCATCGTTGTCGATATCGGCAAAGGTGGCGCCCATGCCCCAGTTCGGATCGTCGACACCGGCCGGCTGTGCCGTCTCGGTGAAGGTGCCGTTCCGGTTGTTGATGTAGAGTTTGTTCGGCTGACCGCGGGAATAACTGCCGTTGACGACATAAAGATCCGGGAAATTGTCGTTGTTAATATCGGACCAGATCCCCATCCAGCTCGACGAGCGGTCGCCGACGCCGGCCAGTTCGGTGACATCGCTGAAGGTGCCGTTGCCATTGTTGCGATAAAGAATATTCTTCTGGTCGTCACCGGAGTTGGCGCAGAAAATGTCGAGCCAGCCGTCATTGTCGTAATCGACAAAGGAAGCGCTGGAGGTAAAGGCTTTCAGGCCGACGCCGGCTTTTTCAGTGACATCGGTGAAGGTGTTGTCGCCATTATTGCGGAAGAGGCGGTTTGCCTCGGCTTGAGTCTGGCCCCCGGTGGCGAGGTAGAGGTCAGCATAACCGTCATTGTCATAGTCGCCAAAGACGCTTCCCATCGAGAAGCCCGGATGATCGATCCCCTTGCCGGCCCTTGCGGTGATCTCTTCAAACCTGCCGTTGCCTTTATTGAGAAAGAGTTTGTTGACACCGCCTTTATTGGAGACGTAAAGATCGACGAGTCCGTCGTTATTGATGTCGGCGAAAGCGACCCCCTTGCCGAGTCCGTCGTCAGCCACGCCCGCAGAGATTGAGATGTCAACAAAGTCTTTGGCACTCGCCAGAGTTGTCAGCAGGCTCAGCGCCGTCGCGATTATGCAGGCCAACCATAGGTTTTTACTCATAAACATCACCTTTTCGCTGGTCATCAGGTCTTGCGCCGCTTCGATGACTGTGGAAAATCAAGGAAAAAAAGTTGGTCATAACCCCTCAAAGATCGTTGAGGAGGCGGTAAATCGCCTGCTGCAAATCCCAGACGCTGTCCGCCGCTTCGTCCTGATCGCGCTCTTCCAAAAGGAGGCGGGCGCGATCGAGCTGGCTGTGGGCCTTGAGCAGGACCGGTGTCAGTTGGGTTTCGAGACGGATGCGGGGAATCTCCCCGACCTGATCAAGCAATTCACGGAGTTGAGTCGCGGCTCCGGCGACGATACGGCTTTCTCCGGAGAGGTCTTCGCTACCGGCGGCGAGGAGGGTTTGGCAGGTTTCAAGCTCTGCAACAATCTGCCGATAACGATCGGAAATAGTCATGATGTCTCCTGAAATGACCACCGCAATCAGGGCGTGGCCGGTCTCTTCCATTTTTAATGGCGGCATTATAAAGAAAAGGAGGGAGTTCGTCCAGCAGGGAAACGTCTTTTAACATTTGTATCGGTATCGGTAAAAAATAGTGGGGCAAAATCCGAACGGAAAGGGTTCGCGGCATGATCACTGATAAGCGATTGCAATTGGCGGAATGACAAGGTAATTTGTGCGGCGGCAGGTCGAAAATGAATCCGTGGAAGGCAAGGGAGATCAGCGATGCGGCAAGTGCGGATTATCGGAAAAGAGGCATTTCTTCCCTTGGGGAAGATCGTCTGTGTTGCGCGAAATTACGCCGAACATATTCGGGAACTCGGCAATGAAGTCCCGGATCGTCCGGTCTTCTTCATGAAACCGGCGAGCAGCGTCATCAGCGCCGGGGGTAGCATCGTCATCCCGCCGTATTCACAGGACTGTCAGCACGAAGTCGAGCTCGCCGTTCTCATCGGCTGCACCATCAAGGGGATTGCCGCCACCGAAGCGCTGAGTGCCGTGGCCGGCTACGGTGTTGCCCTCGATCTGACTCTGCGCGATGTCCAGAACGAATTGAAGAGCAAGGGCCTCCCCTGGGAGGTTGCCAAGGCTTTCGACACCGCCTGTCCCCTCTCCGACTTTGTTGCCGGCGATACGGTGCACGACCCTCAGAACCTCGCCATCTCCCTGCGGGTCAATGGTCAAGTGCGGCAGGACGCTTCAACGGCGCTGATGCTCCGTTCCATCCCCGAGTTGATCGCAGCAATCTCCGCCATCTTTACCTTGGAGCCCGGTGATGTCATCCTCACCGGCACCCCGGCCGGGGTCAGTCGTCTGCACTCCGGGGATAAGGTGACCGCCACCATCGCTGAGGTCGGCAGTCTCAGCGTTACCGTCGCCTGAGTGCGGGCAGGGATACTTTTATGTCACTTCTTTATGCGCTTGATCTCATCGGGACCGCTGCCTTTGCCGCGTCCGGGGCCTGGGCGGGAATCCGGCGGCAGATGGATCTCCTCGGCGTCATCGTCCTTGGACTGGTGACCGCCACCGGCGGCGGCACCCTCCGCGACATCCTCCTTGGCGATCTTCCTCCTTTCTCCCTCAAGGACGAAACCTACCTGTATACGTCGATTATCGTTTCCCTCGCCGTCTTTGTCGGGCATCGCCATTTTGAGCGTCTCCATCATCCGCTCCTTTATTTCGATGCCATCGGTCTCGGCACCTTTGTCGTCATCGGTACCGGCAAGGCGCTGGCGATGCAGGCCGGACCGCTTACCGCCATTCTCATGGGGGTGGCGACGGCCACCGCCGGCGGGATGGTGCGCGATGTCCTTTCCGGACAGGTGCCCCTGGTTCTGCAGCGGGAAGTTTATGCCTCCGCCTGTATCGCCGGCGGTGCCATCCTGGTGGTATTGCATGGCACCGCGGTCCCGCCGACCGTTGCCGTTATCGTCGCCGCCGTTGTTACCATCGCCATCCGGCTGCTGGCGATCTGGCGCAACTGGCAACTCCCGCGGGTGAGTGATCGCGCCCTTGACCGGTAGCCGCACGACGGTTGACCTAGGAACGGCGCTCCCGTATGATGCGCCCGGAAGGATCTAAAGGAGATGAACAATGGCATATAATTTGAAAAATCAGTTATGGCAGACCGGTGCCCTTGAGTGGTGGACCATCATAGACGGCGAAGATCATTATCTCGGCAGTCGGGAATTCCCCCTCCCTCCGGAAGAAGGGGATGAATGGACGGTTCGCGCCACCGGCGATCGTTTTTGTATTCGCGGCGGCGAGATTATCTTTCTCGGCAAGGGTGAGCCGCAGGTCTACCCGTGGTAATGTCCTGAATCCGTTGCTGCCTGGAGGTGCGCTCATGGCGATTACACTGCTCGACATGTTGCTGAATGCCAAAATGGTTACGCCGGCGCAGATCGACGATGCGCTGCAAAATCGCGTCTTCTTTGGCGGCAAGATCGGAACAAGTCTGGTCGAACTCGGTTTTTTGCGTGAAGAGGATCTCGCCCGGTTCCTCGGCCGCAAGCTGATGGTTCCTTATATCTCTCCCGAAGCCCTCCTCAACATTCCGGCCGAGACGATCGCTTGCATCCCCAAAGAGATGGCTCTTAAATATCGGGTTATTCCTCTGGAGATGAAGCAGAAGCGTTTGTCGCTGGTCATGTCCGATCCGGCGGATCTGGCGGCTGTCGACGAAATCAGTTTTATCACCGGTTTTGTCATCAAGCCGATGATCGCCCCGGAATTCCGTCTGCTGCAAGCGCTCAATCTTTATTATGGACTGCATATCAGCACCCGCTTTCAGCGGATTATCGACCGCTTGCAGAGCGAAGCCGTGGCGGCGAGCTGGGTGGAGCCCATGGCGGCTGCGGCGCCGGCGGTCACTGCACCTCCCGCTGTCATTGCGGCGGCAAGTGGTTCTGCTGAGGGCGTGATCGATCTTGTCGATCTTGATGAAGAAGTGTTGCGCCCCATTGACGCTGCGGCAGCGGGGCTCATCCCGGCTGCCGACAGTGAGCCGGTCGAGGGTGCCTGGGTCGAAAAATTGCAGCATTATGCGATTGACGAAATTTCCCGGCGTCTTGCTTATGTCGAAGACCGTGAAGAGATTGCCGCTGTTGTCCTGGAAGCATTAGCCTTGGAGTTCCATTGTGCGGCGCTCTTTATTGTTCGTGGCGATAATGCCTCCGGGTGGCGGGCATTCCGGAACGGTGTCGAAATCTCCGACTTTGAGATGACACATATCCCTTTTGCCCGGCCTTCGGTGCTAAAGACGGTGACGGAAGGGAAGAGTTATTACCTCGGACCATTGACAGCCAACCCCCTCAATCAACGTCTGCTTGCCGCTCTTTGCGGGCAAGCCCCGGCATCGGTGCTGGTCATGCCGGTGGTCGTCCTTGGCCGGGTCGTCGATATTCTTTATGTCGAAGGAGGGGAAGGCGATCTTGCTGACAGGCTGCCGGAGGTGCAGCGGCTTTTGAACAAAGCCGCCCTTGCGTTCGAGATTCTGATCTGTCGGGACAAGATTCTTTTGGGGTAGGAACAGGAAGGTCGATTTGAAAAAGATGCAGGCGCAGGGCTGGAAGGAATCAGCTGCTGCGCCTTTTTCTGTATGATCTCTTCCCCCTAAGAAAGGGCACGGATCGTCACAATCCCCAGCCAGGTGCAGAGGAGGCAGATGAAGACGCTCGCCAGAACATTGACAGCGGCGAGGAGGAACTGTCCGTCCTCTAAAAGTTTGAAGGTTTCGTAACTGAAAGTAGAGAAGGTTGTCAGCCCTCCCAGCAGGCCGACGGTCAGCCCCAGTCGCACGGTATCAGAGAGCGCGGTGCTGCGCAGCGCCAACTCCATGATCAGGCCGATCAGGTAGGCGCCGATAACGTTGACGACGAGAGTGCCGTAGGGAAAGGCGCGGCCGAGCAGAGAATAAACCCAGCCCGAAAGATAGTAGCGCGTCAGCCCCCCGCCGGCACAGAAGAGGGCGATCATCGCGGCTTTGTTCATGAAACCTTCCTTCTCTTCAAAAGCATTTCAGTCTTTATCGGGGATCACGATTTTCCATGCAGATAGTCGCCAAGGAGCGAGCGGCTGTGTTCGTCATCGTGGCAAAAGATGCAGAGGTTCTCCCAGTTACTGCCGTCAGCAGGATTATTGTTGTGATTGCCGTCTTTGTGGTGGACGGTCAACAGGTGCAAGGTGGCGAGATCGACCTCGCGGGCACATTTGGCGCAGATCCAGCCATGCAGCTTGAGAGAGCGTTCGCGGTAGTTGCTTGATGACTCCGCTTCGGCGCGCATGCGCCGGACCGTGGCGTCAATTTCAGCCTGACTCTTGGCCGGCTGCGGCCGCTTGTTGCGGGGACGGAAAGTGGTCATGGTTTGTTCCTTTTGTTATGGATCACCCTAAAGAGACATCCAGAATCATCATCACCGTAAAGCCGAGCAGGGTGCCGACGGTCGCCAGATCGGTATTCTTTCCTAATTGCGATTCCGGAATGAGTTCTTCAACGACCACGTAGATCATCGCTCCCGCGGCAAAGGAAAGGGCATAAGGGAGGAGGGGGCGCATCGTCAGCACCGCCGCAGCACCGATGACGGCTGCCGCCGGTTCGACCACACCGGAGAGTTGCCCGTACCAGAAACTTTTGAGTCGACTCATCCCCTCCCGCCGCAGCGGCGCGGCGACTGCAAGTCCTTCCGGGAAGTTCTGGATGCCGATGCCGATCGTTAACGCCAGGGCGGCGGCAAGATTGTGGTCAGGGAGACCGGCGGCGATGGCGCCGATGGCAACTCCGATGGCCAGTCCTTCTGGAATGTTGTGCATGGTAATGGCGAGAACGAGGAGGACGCTGCGCTGCCAGTGGGTCTTCGGCCCTTCGGCTTC
Organism: Deltaproteobacteria bacterium HGW-Deltaproteobacteria-4; assembly: GCA_002841765.1. Lineage (NCBI taxonomy): Bacteria > Deltaproteobacteria > Deltaproteobacteria bacterium HGW-Deltaproteobacteria-4. The sequence goes on from PHAV01000007.1 coordinate 16,397, forward strand.
GCTGAGAGGGAAGCCGAGGTGGAGATGGGGGATGAGCTTGTCGATGCTCCAGAGGAAAGCGCCGCCGGCCAAAAAGCCGATGGCGGGGGGGAGCCAGGGGATGCCGCCGGCCGCGCGGGTCATCTCGATCGCCGGTGCCAACAGCGACCAATAGGAAGCAGCGATCATCACCCCGGCGGCAAAGCCGAGCATGCCGTCGAGGAGTTTGCGGTTGACGGTACGAAAGAAGAAGACGCAAGCCGCCCCGGCTGCGGTCAGCAGCCAGGTAAAGAGGCCGGCAAAAAGGGCTTGCAGGAGCGTAGGAAGTTCGGCAAAAGTACTAAGCATGGCTGTGCGGCTCCACTAAATGATTGTGATGATGCGCTTCCGGGTCGTGGCGGGGCGGCAGTCTTTGGGCACAGACCGGACAGCTTTGCAGGCGCAGCGGCGCTTCGAGATGGCTGCGTCGCAGGAGCTCGGCATCGTCGAAGATCTCCAGGGTCGGCCGGTCGGCCATGACCTTGCCTTGATGAATAACGATGGTGCGCGTGCAGAGGTCGAGTACCAGGTCGAGATCGTGGGTGGCGATAATCCGGGTATGATGAAAAGACGCCAAAAGCTCAATGAGCCGTCGTCGGGCGGCTGGGTCGAGACCGGTACTCGGCTCATCCATGACGAGAATCTGCGGCTGCATCGACAGGACCGTCGCGATCGCGACGGTCCGTTTCTCGCCGCCGGAGAGGCGATAAGGCGGGCGGTCGGCGAGATGCTCGGCGCCGACGCGCCGGAGGGCGGCAGTGACACGATCTTCGATCTGGTCAGGAGACAGGCCGAGATTCAGGGGGCCAAAAGCGACATCGTCCCGTACGGTCGGCATGAAGAGCTGATCGTCCGGATCCTGAAAGAGCATGCCGACGGTGCGCCGTACCTGTGGGAGGAGCTCTTTGCTCAGGGCGAAATCGCCGATCTGTACAGTGCCGTGTTGCGGAGTGAGGTAACCGTTGAGATGGCGAAGGAGGGTCGACTTCCCGGCACCATTGGCGCCGACAATGGCGACAGATTCGCCATGTTCGATTCGGAAAGAGATTCCCTGCACCGCCGGGGTGCCGTCGGCGTAAGTATAATGCAGGTCTTGAACGGCGACGATATGGTGACTCATTCCATGAACCTTTCGAGCAGCCGTCCGAGGGACTGCGGCAGATGATGGGTCCGGAAGAGGAGAAAGGTACCGGCCCAGCCCCCGACAAAGATAACTTCGCGGCCGCCGATATGCAGCCGCCGGGTCATGCGCACTTCACCATCGAAGCCACGGCAGAGCATTGCCATGTGAATCCGCTGGGCGCGATCCAGGGTGCGCAGCAGCAGTTGGCCGAGAAGACTCCCCAGCACCTTCAGACTCCGCCCGCGCCCGCTAAAGGAGCGCAGGGTCAGTGCCCGGTTCAAGCGGGCGCCTTCATCGATGAGGACAAAGAGATAGCGATACAAAAAGAGGAGTTGCAATACAAAGACCCGGGGTGCCCCGAGCCGTTCAAGGGCGAGGCAGACTCCGGTAAAACTGGTGGTGGCAATAAGAATCAGGGCGGCGCTGACGGTGAGGGTGAAGCGAAGCATGATCGAGGTAAAGGAGAGCCAGCCGCCACTGACCGAAAATCCGTTCAGATATAACTGTGGAGCGGGATCGAAAAAGGGGTTGAAGACTCCGACCAGCAAGGCAAAGGGCGCGGCGATCAGTAATTTTTTCAGGAGATAATCGAACGGAAGATCCGCCACCGCGATGAGGGTGCAGGGGAAGAGGAAGAAGGGGAGGAGGGCACTGACTTCGTACTTGCCGGAGGAGACCACCGTGACAACAAAGAGCAGGGTGGTGACGACTTTAGCCCGGGGGTCGAGACGGTTCAGTAAGTTATCGCGACTGGCAAGCCGGTCGAGGGTGGCGATATCAAAGAAGGCGGATTCGATCTTGGCCATCAGAGTCCCGAGGTGTCCTTAAATGAAGCCCGAATGAGGGAGCGCCGGACAGATCCTTGACGTTTTGTCAATTCGGCAATCGAATAAGACAAATACTTGAAAATCTTTAGCACAGAGGCCCGGCGCGGTCAATATGGCCGCCCCCGGCATTCCCACCGTGTGAATATTTTGCTATAAGGGTTGTGCAGGCAGGTGGTACCGACAGGCGCACTACAGCTGTTATCCGTACACGGAGGCAACATCATGCACATGGCAGACGCTCTCATCTCTCCGGCCGTCGGCGCGACTTTCTGGGTGGCAAGTGCCGCGACTCTCGCCTGTAGCGCCCGGGTTCTCAGGAAGGACAGCGATGAACCCCGTATTCCCCTGATGGGAGTCCTTGCCGCCTTCATCTTTGCGGCACAGATGATCAACTTTACCATCCCCGGCACCGGTTCGAGCGGACATCTCGGCGGCGGGCTGATCCTCGCCATCCTCCTCGGCCCCTGGGCCGGCTTCCTTGCCATGGCCTCAGTCCTCACCGTCCAGGCCCTCTTCTTTGCCGACGGCGGACTTTTGGCCCTCGGCTGCAACATCTTCAATCTCGGCGTGCCGACCTGCTTTATTGCCTATCCTCTCGTCTATCGGCCGCTGATCGGCAGCAATCCCGGTGTCAACCGGATCCTGGCTGTTTCCCTTCTGGCGGCAGTGGTCGGCCTGCAACTTGGCGCATTCGGTGTCGTCCTTGAAACGACCTTTTCAGGGGTGGCCGAACTCCCCTTCAATACCTTTGTCCTCGCCATGCAGCCGATCCACCTCGCTATCGGCATCATCGAAGGACTGGTCACGGCGGCGGTTGTCACCTTTATCTACAAAGCCCGTCCGGACTTTATCCGCGCCAGCGAACTGGAGCAGGCTCCGGCTCTTTCCATCAGGCAGGTCGCTGTCTCCCTGCTGGTCGTCGCCCTCTTCACCGGCGGCTTTGCCAGCTGGTTTGCCTCCGAATATCCCGATGGCCTCGAATGGTCGTTGGCAATCGTCTCGGGAAAAGGAGAGTTAGAATCACCGGAACACGGAATCCACTCCTCCCTTGCTTCTTTACAGGAAAAGACTGCACTTCTCCCCGATTATGATTTTAAGGGAGGGGAGGGGTCAAAATCCGGAACTTCAACTGCCGGCGTTTTCGGCGGATTCCTTACTCTCGCGATCGTCGGCGTTATTGCTTTGGTATTACGCAAGAAAAAACCATAAACAAAGGAGGCGGCAGGAAAAACCTGCTGCCTCCTTTTAGGGCCAACGAACCTGTATGCAGCGCACTTTGTCGATTAATCGGTCTTGTGACAGAAGAGACAACGCATAACGCCGGCGCCGGGTTTGGCGGGATGGGTTTCGGGGAAGGGGATCTGGATACCGTCGTGACACTTGGCACACAGGGCATCCACTTCAATTTTCGGTTTTCCTTCCGCCCGCATCTGGGCAAAGGGGGCATGCGTCGGGTCTTTCGGGAGTTTCCTGGTCTTTTCTTTGCCGGAAATGGCAAAGAAGGTGCCGAAAACAGCAAGAACAACAATAATAAAGAGAGCATCACGTTTTTTTAGACTCATTCAGAACACTCCATTTGGATAATTTGACCTTCACTCTTCCTTGATAAAGACAAGGTAGATCATCAAGGCGACGATCAAAAACCCACCGCCGACAAAGAAGATCATACTATTGCTTTGCAGCCCCTCACTCACTTCTGTCCCCTGCCGCGTCGTATAATCGACCAGCCAGGCCAAACCGGTCATGCCAATAATCGTTGCCAGCAGAACGCGCCATTTGAAGACCAGGCAGCAGATCGCCAATGCGGTCATGGCCCCGAGGAACCAGGGGTTATGGATATATTCGGCAAGTTGCATCTCACCAAGGAACTCGATAATGTAGTCATTGTCGAGTTTCTTGAGCTGCCCCAGAAGGGAATCGACGGATACAGCCATATCTTTTACCCCTTTTTAAAAAGATGATTTATTTTAGCATAGCTCCTGTCCCTGATTGTTTTTTTTTTTTACGATTGCTGTCCTCCTCTCCTCGCGGCCGTAGCGATGCTTGTCTCGGGTGTTCTTCTTGACTTGCATAAAGATGTTCGCTAGGGTACTCACCTCTTTTTCCCTGCCACGTCTGGTGCAGCAGGGGCACAAAAACAGGGGCGATTCACGACCCCGGTTCATTTCTCAGAAGGATGAGTGGTCTTCACGTGGCAGACAGAGCGATTGGCATTTTTGATTCAGGGGTCGGGGGGCTGACCGTTTATCGGGAGATTGCCCGGCAACTGGCCCTCGAAGAATATCTCTACCTCGGCGATACCGGCCGCGTCCCCTACGGAACGAAAAGCCCGAGTACGGTGTTGCGCTATGCACAGGAAGCTGCGACCTTTCTTGTCAGTCATCGCGTCAAGATGATTGTTGTTGCCTGCAATACCGCTTCGGCTGTGGCCGTGGCTGATCTCGAAGAACGTTTTCGTCTGCCGGTCATCGGTGTCATCGAACCGGGGGCGCGCAAAGCGGTCGCCGTCACCAGGAAACGACGGGTCGGCGTCATCGGCACGGAAGGGACGATCAAGAGCGGAGCTTATACGCGGGCGATTCATGCCATCGATCCACAGATCGAAGTCGTCTCCGCCGCCTGCCCGCTCTTTGTCCCTCTGGTTGAAGAGGGCTGGTCCGGACATCCGGTGACCCGTCTCATCGCCGAGGAGTATCTTGCCCCGTTGCTGCGGCACGATATCGACACCCTGGTCCTCGGTTGCACCCACTATCCGCTGCTGAAACCGACCTTGCGCACCCTCCTCGGCGATGACGTGACCCTGGTCGATTCTGCTGCCGAAACGGCCATGAGTGTCCGCGAAGTTCTGCATCGCGATGGTCTGTTACGGCAGTCTCCGCCGGCGCCGCCCCGTTTTTTTGTCACCGACCTCCCGACCCGTTTCGAGCTGGTCGGCGGGAGTTTTCTTGGCGACCTGCTCTCCAATGTACAACAGGTAGAGATCGATTAATCGATCGGATTGGTCGCCATGGCTTCACCTGATTCCTCTGTGCCGAAATGGTCCCGTCGCCCTCCGCAAACTGTCGCAAAGAGTTTGAAGGGGTGGCACCTGGCCCTTGTTGCCTTCTGCGCCTTCGCCCTCGGTTTTGCTGTTTACCGCCTGTGGCTTCAGCCCCCTGTGCCGCCGATTAACATCATGTCGCCGGTCCTCTCTGCTCCGGCAACCGAAGAACCCGGGCGAACAGTCAGTCTCTTTTATCTCCTCGCCGACGGCAGCGGCCTCTCCGGCATTCTTCAGAAGCGACCTGCCTGTCGGGATGAAGCGGTCTGTCTGGAGGATCTCCTCCTCGCTTTGAGTGAGAATCCCGGCGCAGGGCTCTTTCCTGTCCTGCGTTTGCCCGACGGTCCTCCTTCGATCTTTATTGAGGGTGCGACCGCCACCATCAATTTCAGTCGTGAAACCATTCAGCACCTTCCCGGCGGCGTGCAGAGTGAGCGCCTCGTTCTTGCCGCCCTTGTCAATACGCTGGCGGTTAACTATCCCCGGGTGCAGCAACTTTCGATCGAGATCGACGGCGTCCCGGCCGAAACACTGAAAGGGCATGTCGATCTGAACGAGCCCTTTGCCGCCGATTTCTCTTTGGTGCGACGCGCCCTGCCGCCAACTTTACCGGTTAAACCCGGCACCTCTTCGGAGCGGAGTCTATAATCATGAACCATTTTCTCCAGGCCATCCAGGAACGGGTCCTGATTCTTGACGGCGCCATGGGCACTCTGCTGCAAGAGCGGGGTTTGCCTCCCGGCGGCTGTCCCGAAGCGATGAATCTGCACGCTCCCGAGGTCGTAGCCGGCATTCATCGCGAATATGCTGAGGCCGGTGCCGACATCCTTGTCAGCAACACCTTTGGCGGCAGCCGCAGCAAGCTGTCCCACTACGGCCTCGAAGAGCAGGTCGTTGCCATCAATGCCCGGGCCGTGGAGATTGCCCGCAGCGCCGCCCGTCCCGGCACCTTTGTCGCCGCCTCCATCGGCCCGACCGGCCGTTTTCTCGAACCGGTCGGTGATGCCGGTTTTGACGAAATGGTGACGATCTTTGCGGAACAGATTCGGGCCGTCGCCGCGGCCGGTGCCGATGTGATCAGCTTTGAAACCTTTCTTGATATCCGCGAACTGCGCGCTGGCATCATCGCCTGCCACGAAGTCTGCACGTTGCCGGTCATCGCCCAGATGACCTTTGACGACGGCGGTCGCAGTGTCCTCGGCACCCCGCCGCAAGCCGCTGCGGTTACCCTTGACGGCTTGCGTGTCGATATTATCGGCTCCAATTGCGGCCTCGGCGTTGAAGGGATTTACGACATTCTCGGGCGGATGCGTACCGTCACGTCACGTCCCCTCATCTCGCAGGCGAATGCCGGTCTTCCGATCCTGTGCAACGGCGTCACCATCTTCCCCGGAACCCCCGACGAGATGGTCGCCTATCACGAGCGGATGATTGCCCTCGGAGTGCGGATTATCGGCGGCTGCTGCGGCACTACTCCCGCCCACATTCGCGCCATGCGCGCCGCCTTGCCCGGCAAAGAGCAGCGCTGGAGTCCGCCGCCGCGTCGTCTTTTCCTTTCGAGTCGGACCGCGGTCGTCGAGATTGGCGACAATGCCCCCTGTGCCCTCATTGGCGAGCGGATCAATCCGACCGGCAAGAAGGGGTATTCGCAGGAGTTGCGCGAAGGGAAGACCGCATATATCCGCCGGGAAGCACAAGAGCAGTGCGCCGCCGGTGCCTCTCTCCTCGATATCAACTGCGGTACGCCGGGGATCGACGAAGCCGCTGCTCTGGAGCGCGCGGTCTTTGCGGTCAGCGGTGTTGCCGCCGCGCCGCTGGTCCTCGACTCCTCGGACCCGCTGGCTCTGGAGCGGGGCCTCAAGGCGGCGGATGGCAAGGTCCTGATCAATTCAGTTTCCGGCGAGAGCAAGAGCCAGGCAGCGATTCTGCCGTTGGCGTACAAGTACGGAGCGGCGATTATCGGCCTGGCTCTCGACGGTGCCGGTATCCCCGAGAGTGCCGAAGACCGCGTCGCGGTGGCACAAGCGATTGTCAACGCTGCAACCGCCGCCGGTCTTCCCCGCGAAGATGTTGTCATCGACTGTCTGACCCTGACCGTCTCGGCCGAACAGAAACGAGCCGCTGAGACCTTGCGTACCCTGCGCCTGGTGCGCGAAGTGCTGCAACTGCCGACAGTCCTCGGGGTGAGTAATATCTCCTTTGGCCTCCCTGCCCGACCGGTTCTCTCCGCCACCTTCTTTGCCATGGCCCTGGAAGCTGGCCTTTGCGCCGCCATTGTCAACCCGAAGGAAGAACGGATGCTCGATGTCTGGCGCGGGGCGATGGTCCTCCTCGGTAAGGATATCCGGGCTGATCGCTACATTGCCGCTTATGCCAATCTGCCGGCAGTTCCCGTTGCTCCCGTCGCTAGCGGCGAACAACCGCTGCGCTCGAAACTGACCAACGCCATCATCAACGGCGACCGGGAAGGGATCGTCCCTCTCGTCGAAGCAGCACTGGCGGCCGGCCTGCTCCCTCTGGAGATCAGTAATGAAGGGCTGCTGCCGGGACTGGAAGAGGTCGGGCGGCGCTTTGGCGATAATCGCATGTTCCTGCCTCAGGTCATGCTTGCGTCGGAGACCATGCAGGCAGCTTTTACCCGCCTCAAGCAGGAGTTGCAGGGCGTCAGCGCTTCGCAGGGAAAGATTTTGATGGCGACCGTGGAAGGGGATATTCACGACATCGGCAAGAATATTGTTTGCACCCTTCTGGAAAATCACGGTTTTGAGGTCATCGATCTCGGCAAGAATGTTTCGGCAGCCAGAATTCTCGCCACGGCTCGTGCCGAAAAAGTCGATGCCGTCGGTCTTTCCGCCCTGATGACGACAACGTTAAACCAGATGGAGAAGACGATCGCGCTGCTCCGCAAGGAAGGGATCAAGGTGCTGACCATGGTCGGCGGCGCCGTCGTCACTCCGGATTATGCCGCGTTGATCGGTGCGGACCTTTACGCCGCCGATGCCCTGGAAGCCGTCGCGAAAATCAAGGAGCTATTCCGCCAAAAGACTGAATAGCTCCTTGTGCCATTTTGGCAAATATGTTAAAACTGTGAAAAATTAAGCATCTCGAAGGATCGAGTATGGTCGTCGGCTTTAACCACAACTTCAGCTATAAAGGCCAGGTCTACCACGTCCAGACCGAGGATAGCGGGGTCAGAAACCCGCACATTATCACCCTCCTTTATCGGGGTGGAACGATTCTTTCCTCAAAAAAGACCTCCTATGCAGATATCATCAAGGTCGACAATCTCGAAGCCGTTGTCGAGGAGTTGATGAAGTCACAGCATCGCGAGATGTTGCGATTGTTGAAAAATGGTGATCTCGACGAGCTCCTCGGCTTGACCCCGCCGGCCCGTAAAGTTGCGGATTCCCTCTCTCCGGTGGCCGTAATGATTGCACCTGCACCGGTCATCCCGCCGCCGCTTGTTGCTGTGACTGCGCCTGTCGTTGCACCGGTTATCCTGTCCCCCCCGCCGCCTGCACCTTCCGTGACCACCACCCCGGCGTCGTTCTCTGCACCGCTGAGCCCGCCGGAAAAAAAACAGCCACCCCCTCCTTCCCCACCGGCGGGACTGAGTCTCGACGAGATCATCCTTTCGTACATGGTCGGCGGGGAAAACAAAAAGTGAATCGTCCCCCTGTCGCCGGCACCAGAATCCAGGAGGTCTGATTGCTATATAAAAGTTTGATCGTCAGGGTTATCCTTCTGAATATCCTGCTGATGGCAGTCGGTATCGGCATCTTTACGTTGATCAATGTCCGGCGGGAGCAGGTTCACCTTATCGAATCGAATCAGGAGACGGCAAATCTTCTCCTTGCCACTATCGAAAAATCGATTTTCACCGCCATGAAGAATGGCGACAGTCCTCAGGTTCAGCAGATTATCGAGCTCGTCGGTAAAGGCGAACGACTCCTCAATTTGCGTATATTCCATCCGGACGGCACAATTCTCAAGTCGGCCAACCCCGAAGAAATCGGCCGTCCCGTCAATCCTGCCGACTACAATCTCTTTAAAGAGGGAAAATCCGAGGGGATATTTCGCGTCAATGGTCACGAATCCCTGACCATTAACCTGCCGATTGTCACCGATGAACGCTGCTATCTTTGCCACGGCGTCGGGCGCCGGGTCGTCGGTGTCCTCAATATGAACTTCGACCTGAAAAAGACGATTCAGCGGCTGCATGAGTCGGCCAATATCTCCTTCTCTTCGATGCTCATCCTTATCGCTATCTTTTCCCTCGGTGTCTCCTTTATTCTCCTCCGTTTTGTCCGCCAGCCGATTCAGGAAATGTCCGAAAAGATGGCAAAGGTTGAAAACGGTGATCTTTCGGTCCGTCTCGACCCGCGTAATCGCGATGAAATCGGCCAACTGATGGGGAGCTTCAACTCCATGGTCGACAAACTTGAACAGACCAAGATCGAACTGGAGAAGTATCACTATCAACAGATGGAACGGGCGGATCGCCTCGCTGCGGTCGGTGAGATGGCGACCGGCATCGCCCACGAAATCAAGAACCCTCTGGCCTGCATCAGTGGCGCTGTCTCGGTTTTAGCAGATGATTATGATATCAACGATCCGCGGCGGGAGATCGTCAGCAAAGTCCTCGAACAGATTAACCGTCTCGACAAGACCGCCACTGACCTCCTCGCTTTTGGCAAACCGGGGACGCCGGAGTTCTCCTATGTCGATATCAACGAACTCCTCAAGAAGACCCTCTTTTTCGTAGCGCAACACCCGGAAGCCCGAAATGTCGAACGGATCTTCGAATTGACCCGGGAATTACCGCCGGTCTGGATCGATATCAAACAAATTCAGCAGGTCTTCTTCAACATCATCATTAATGCCATTCAGGCCATGCCGGAGGGGGGATTACTGACCCTGACGACGGATCGCGTCAAGCAGGGTGATGACGATTTTGTGCGGGTGACCATCCGCGATACCGGCAAGGGGATTGGCGCGGAACTCCTGGCCAAGATCTTTGTCCCCTTCTTCACGACCAAAACGCAGGGTACCGGGCTCGGTCTGCCGATCTGCCGGCAGTTGGTTGAACACAACCATGGCATTATCGAGGTGGATAGTTCTCCCCAGCAAGGAACAACTTTCAGTATCTTGCTCCCAGCTGTCTCTTTATCGGGAGAACCCACAGGAGTAAACAACAGTGAGCCGACATAAGATCCTGGTTGTTGATGACGAACATTTGATTCGCTGGTCTTTGGAGCAAAACCTCAAAAAACAGGGGTACGAAGTCCAGACCGCACCTTCCGGTGAAGACGCTATGCGCCTGTTGCGTGAAGATCCCCCGGAACTCGTCCTCCTTGACGTTCAGCTTCCCGGCATGAACGGACTGCAGGTTCTGGAGAAGATCAAGGAAATTGACGAAGAGATTATTGTGATTATGGTCACCGCCCTCGGCGTCCTTGAGACCGCGGTCAAGGCGATGCGCATGGGCGCTCATGATTATCTCAACAAACCTTTCAATCTTGACGAGATGGCGATCGTCATCAGAAAAGCCCTCGAAACCGGTGCCCTCAAACGCGAGGTCGCACATCTGCGCGGCGAACAGACCAGGAAGTACGGCATTACCAATCTGATCGGCGACAGTCGCCATATGCAGAATGTTCTGGCGATGGTCACCAAGGTGGCGAGGAGCGACGCCAGCACTGTCCTGATTCAGGGAGAGAGCGGTACCGGCAAGGAGTTGATTGCCAAAGCCATTCACTACGAAAGCGCCCGCGCCAACATGCCCTTTATGGCCGTCAACTGCGCGGCCGTCCCCGAGACCCTGCTCGAGAGCGAACTCCTCGGCCATGAAAAGGGCGCTTTTACTGATGCTAAGGCGCAGAAAAAGGGTCTCTTTGAACTCGCCGACGGCGGCACCCTGTTTCTCGACGAAATCGGCGATATGGAACCGGGGATGCAGGCCAAGCTCCTCCGCGTTCTTGAAGATCGCATCGTCCGCCGCGTTGGCGGCAGTCGCGACATTCAGGTCGATGTCCGTATCGTCTCCGCGACCAATAAAGATCTCCTCAAAGCGATGGAAGACAAGAGTTTCCGTCCTGATCTTTATTATCGCTTGCAGGTCATTCCCATCTTCCTCCCCCCCTTGCGGGAGCGCCGTGAGGACATCCTGCCGTTGACCAACCACTTCATCAGCCATTTTAACCGTGAATTCGGCAAATCGGTGAAAGGGGTGTCGAAGATGGCGGAGAAATTCCTCGTCGAATACTCCTGGCCGGGGAATATCCGCGAGCTGAAAAACATTGTCGAGCGGGCGATTATCCTTGAAAGTGAAGAGACCCTCATGTTGGAACATCTACCGCAAGAGATTGTCTCCCGCAGCGGCAGCGGCAGCGGCAGTGGACCGAGCGGCCCCCTCACTCTGCGCCTGCCGCCGGAAGGGATCGATATCGAAGATGTCGAACGGGAGCTGATTCGGCAATCCCTTGAAGTCTCGGAAGGAAACCAGTCGAAGGCGGCCAAAAAATTGAATCTCGGCATCGATGCTTTTCGCTATCGCATGAAAAAATTCGGTTTTTTGCAGTAGACTTGTTGGCGGATCACTCACATTCCACAGGAGGAGCAGCAACATGGAAAAGAAAGTGCACTTTAGCGAACTTGGACTGGCCAATACCCGTGAGATGTTCAAGAATGCCGTGCATGGCGGCTATGCCATCCCAGCTTATAACTTCAACAACCTTGAACAGTTGCAGGCGATTGTCACCGCCTGTGCCGAGACCAGTTCACCAGTGATCATTCAGGTCAGCAAGGGGGCCCGCGAATATGCCAATGCCACCATGCTGCGCTACATGGCGATGGGGGCGGTGCAGATGGCGCGGGAGATGGGTTCCAACATCCCGATCTGTCTCCATCTCGACCACGGTGACTCCTTCGAGATCTGCAAATCGTGCATCGACAGCGGTTTTTCCTCGGTGATGATCGATGGCTCGCACCTTCCTTACAACGAAAACGTTGCCCTGACCCGCCAGGTTGTTGACTATGCTCGGCAATTTGATGTCAGTGTCGAAGGAGAACTCGGTGTCCTCGCCGGTATTGAAGACGAAGTGTCGGCCGAGCACTCGACTTATACTCAACCCGAGGAGGTCGAGGATTTCGTCAAGAAGACCGGCGTCGATTCCCTCGCCATCTCGATCGGCACCAGCCATGGCGCTTACAAATTCAAACTCAAAGAGGGCGAGTCGGTCCCGCCGCTACGCTTCGATATCCTCGCCGAGTGTCAAAAACGTCTCCCCGGCTTCCCGATTGTGTTGCACGGCGCCTCCAGCGTTGTTCAGGAGTATGTGCAGCTGATCAATCAGTACGGCGGCAGGATGGATGGCGCCGTCGGCGTCCCCGAAGAGCAGTTGCGGCAGGCCGCCGCCAGCGCCGTTTGCAAGATTAATATCGATTCCGACGGCCGCCTCGCGGTCACTGCTAAAGTACGGGAATTTCTTGCCAAGAATCCCGGTGAATTCGATCCCCGTAAATATCTCGGCGCCGCCCGCAAAGAGCTGGTGACGTTGATCAAGCATAAAAATCAGGCGGTTTTGGGCAGCGCTGGTAAGGCGTAGGAACGTATTTTCTGCTAAAAAGAAGAAAGCGGGCGGGGCACTCAATGTGCCTCGCCCGCTTTTTGTTCCCGTTCCATTTGACTTTACACAATGCAAGGTGTAATCAATTGTGTAAAGGAGGTGCCCCATGGCAACAAATCTGGCTATTGACGACAACCTGCTCGAAGAAGCCCGCCTCGTCGGCAAACATGCAACCAAGAAGGCGGTGGTGAATGAAGCGCTTGCAGAGTATGTTCAACGCCGCAAGCAAGCCGAAATCATCAACCTGTTTCATAAAGTTGAGTATAATTCCGACTATGACTACAAAGACCAGCGTAAAAAGAGATGAGAGTTCTTGTTGACACATCCGTATGGTCCTTGGCACTACGGCGCAATCAGCCTGCTGATAAACCGGAGGTCACTGAATTAATCGAATTAATCAGAGAAGTGCGTTGTCAGATGATCGGACCAGTGCGCCAGGAACTCCTCTCCGGGATCAAGAACCAGATCCAGTTTCAAAAATTGCGCAATCACTTGCGAGCGTTCCCCGACATGGAAGTAGCAACCCGCGATTACGAGACAGCGGCTGAGTTCTTTAATCTTTGCCGGGGCAAGGGCATTCAAGGATCAAATACTGATTTTCTCATCTGCGCCATAGCTATGCGCCACAAGATTCCCATATTCACCACGGATGAAGATTTTACGTTGTTTCAGCCTCTCCTGCCGATAACACTTCATACCCCCCGTGCCTTAAATACCTGACATCCCCGGCGGTCTGCGGCAAGGCAAGGCGGGCGATTCATGAATCGCCCCTACGGTTTGTGGTGCATCTCTTCGAGAGGCGGAGTCGCGGTGTAGGTCAGGTCGAGGAGCAGCGTTTCTCCGCCCCGTTCCACCGTCAGCTGTCCCTTCTCCCCGATCTTCTTCTGCTTCAAAGCATAAATGAGATCAAACGACTCTGTCAGCTCTTCCCCGTCGAGACGGCGCAACACATCCCCGGTCTGTACTCCTGCCAGCGCCGCAGCCCCATTCGGCAGGATGCCGCTGGCAATCACTTTCCCCTCTTTTTCTGCAAGCATGATCCCGAGTTTGACATCGTCCTTCTTCTCCAGCTCTTCATAGCGGGTAAAAACCAGGTAATCGTATGCCGGCATGGGGAAGTTCGGCAGTTTGACATCCATGTAAGCCTCTTTCTTCTTCGCTTCACTCACCTCCAGCTCTTCATTGCCGATCAGGGTATAAGAGAGGGGGAGTTGCTTGAAAACCCGACGCGGGATGCCGAAACCGTAGCGTACGTGGTTACCGCCGGCGAGGACGAGGAGGTGAATATCGTCCCCTTGCGGTGAAGTCAAGAAGCGGACAATATTCCCGGCCATCGTTTCATCCCACAAGGTCTGCACTCTTTGGAAGCCGTCAAGCGGCTTTCCCTGCATATGGCCACCGAAGATTGCTGCGGTCAGCGCCTGGTGATAGGGATCGCCCGGATCGAGGGTGGTGGGGAGACGGGCCTGTTCCTCGGCCGTCAGTGCGGCAAAGTCCTTGCGCCCTACAGCTTGTACCATTGACTTCTCGGCATTGATACCGATAATCGGGATTCCTGCCTCCCGGCAATAGTTCAGGATATCGCGGTAATAAGCAAAATCCATCTTCCAGCTGCTGTACCAGAGTTTGAGAAAATTCTTTTCATCGAGCGCATTGGCAACCCAGGCGTCGAGAGTATCCTGTTGCGCCGGGGTGAACATCTCCATCGCCACGGCCGTCCGCCCTGGATAGCGTTGTGCCAGTGCCTTGAGGAGATCGAGCTGCACGCGGTGCGAAGCGGGATTGTCATGGGTTTCAGCAACATAGATAATGCGGCTGTCAGTGGCAGCGCTCGCCATCTCCCCGGCGCTGACGAAGTGGCCGGTGCGGAGGTGGAGGATGTCACCAACCTGTGGCTTGGTGGGCGGTGGATAAGGGGCCTGCGGATTACCGAGGAGAGGGGACTGCGGCGCGCAGGCGCCAAGGACGACAACTGTAACCCCGAACAGGAGGATCAAACTAGGACGTATCATCGGCTAACTCCGTTTATTCGTCAGATTCCCAATTCTTCCGCCAGGCGCACCATCTCGTCCTGGGGGCGTTTGGCACCGCGGATCACCGTCTCCAGCGGGGTGGTGATCATGGCGTTGCACGCCAGCCCGACCATTACCCCTTGTTCCCCCTGCAGCAGCAGTTCTACGGCACTCTTGCCGAAACGGCTGGCGAGGAGGCGGTCAAAGACCGAAGGGGCGCCACCGCGCTGATAATGGCCGAGGACGGTGACCCGGGTCTCAAAACCGATGGCATCTTTGATGGTGTCGGCAATGGTCTGGGCATTCCCGACCCCTTCGGCGAGGATGATAATAGCATTGTCGCGCCCTTCCTCATAACGGCCGCGCAGCTGCTGGCAGATCTCGGCAAGGTCGTACTCGCGCTCGGGGACGAGGGCGAACTCGGCGCCGGTGGCGATGGCGCTGATGCTGGCAAGATAACCGGAGTTGCGCCCCATGACTTCGATGACAAAGGCGCGGGCATGAGAGCTGGCGGTGTCCTTGATGCAGTCGACAGCATAGATGATGTTGTTGAGGGCGGTATCGACACCTAAAGACATATCGGTGCCGGAGATATCATTGTCGATGGAGGCAGGGATGCCGACGGTCGGGAAGCCGAGCTGATGCAGGGCGAGGGCACCGCTGAGGGAACCGTCACCGCCGAGGATGACGAGCCCTTCGACGCCGAGACGGCGCAGATTGGCGAGGGCAAGTTCCTGTCCTTCGCGGGTGCGGAATTCCGGAGAGCGGGCAGACTGGAGAAAGGTGCCGCCGCGATGGAGAATGCCGGAGACGGCGCGGCTGTCGAGGGGGATGCAATCCCCTTTCATCAGCCCGAGATAGCCCTTGCGAAAACCGACGATTTCGACATCCAGCCGCAAGGCAGTGCGCACTGCGCTGCGGATCGCCGCATTCATCCCCGAACTATCCCCGCCGCTGGTCAAGATGCCGATCTTTTTCATCATTGCCACCCCTTTGCCATTGCTGCCTTGCTAACGAATCTCTCTAATCTCCAAGATAAGTATAGCCGAGCAGAGTGCGGTCGAGAAGTTCGATGAAATGACTGCTCTCCTCAATCGAGACCTTGCGCAGCGCCACTTCTTTTTCCAGACTTTCGCGAATCTTCTTGAGGAGTTCCGGCCCTTTGTACTCGACATATTTCAGGCTTTCCCAAGTGGCGTCCCCGTTGATCACCGTGTCGATCATGTAGCCGGTCTTTTTATTGAAGGTGATGTGCACGGCGTTGGTATCGCCGAAGAGATTATGCAGATCGCCGAGGATCTCCTGATACGCGCCGATCAGGAAGAAGCCGATGTAATAATCTTCGTCCTTGCGGATCTTGTGGAGAGGGAGGAACTTGGTTCGGCCGTTCTCGCCGACAAAACTGGTGATCTCGCCGTCGGAATCGCAGGTAATGTCGGCGATCGAGGCCATGACATCCGGCTTCTGCTGCAAGCGCTGGATCGGCATGATCGGGAAGAGTTGGTCAATCGCCCAGGAGTCGGGGATCGACTGGAAGAGGGAGAAGTTGGCAAAGTAGGTCTGGCGTAGCGCCAGCTGAAAGTTCTGCAGCTCTTCGGGGATCGGCTTGATCTTCTCGACAATGGAGTTGATCTTGCGCAGGATCTTCGAGTAGAGCCATTCGGCCATGGCGCGTTCGTTGAGGGAGAGATAGCCGAGATTGAAGAGGCTGACCGCTTCCTGAATGAGCTGCATGGTATCGTGGTAATCTTCGCGCAGGGAGTGCCGATCGATGCTTTTGTAGATGTCAGCGAGTTTCTTGACCGTCGGCGCCAGCTTTTCGGCGCTGTTCAGCTCCTCCTCAAAATCGGGGGTGAGGTGCTGGGTATTGGTGTTGAGAACATTGGTGACCAGCACCGAGTAGTGTGCCACTGTCGCCCGCCCCGATTCGGAGATAATGTTGGGACACTCCACCCCGGCTTCGTCGCAGATATTCTTGATTTGGTAAACGACGTCATTGGCGTACTCTTCGACCGTATAGTTGACACTTGAAAAGTAGCTCGACTTCGAGCCGTCGTAGTCGACGCCGAGACCTCCACCGATGTCGACATACTCGATACCGACCCCGAGTTTCTTCATCTCGGTATAGACCCGCGTCCCTTCGATCAGAGCGGTCTTGATCTTGTCGATCTTGGTAATCTGGCTGCCGATATGGAAGTGCAGGAGTTTGACACAGTCGATCAGCTCCGCTTCGCGCAGAATGTCGATGGCGGCGATGATCTCTGAAGTGCGCAACCCGAACTTGGCATCTTCACCGCCGGAGGTCGCCCACTTCCCGGTCCCCTTGGAGGAGAGCTTGACGCGGATGCCGAGGCGCGGCTGGATGCCGGTCTTCTTCGCCAAGGCGATGATCTTCTCCAATTCGAACATCTTCTCGACGACAATGGTGATGTTGTAGCCGAGCTTGGTGGCATAAAGGACAGTCTCAATATACTCGGTATCCTTGTAACCGTTGCAGATAATCGGGATAGCGTTGACGGCGGCAAAGGAGAGGCCGATGACCAGTTCCGGTTTGGAACCGACTTCAAGGCCGATGTTGTGCCGTTTGCCATAGTGGGCGATCGCCTCGACCACCTGGCGCTGCTGATTGACCTTGATCGGGTAAAAGGTCTGGTACCTGGCCGGATACTCGTTTTCGGTGATGGCGTTCTTGAAGGCGCGGTTGATATTGGCAATCCGCCCCGAAAGGATATCCATGAAGCGCAGCAGGATGGGCGGTTTGATCTTGCGCTTGATCAGGTCGTCGACCAGGGCGCGCAGATCGATGGAGTCTTTGGAGGTCGATGAAGGGTGGACGCAGATATTCCCTTTTTTGTTGATCGAGAAGAGATCGGCCCCCCAGTTGCTGAGGTTGTATATTTTATCAGAGTCGTTGATCGACCATTTTTTTTCCATGAATGAGACCTTTCTTCTTCGGGCGACCGAGCGGATCGTCCCGGCAAAATTAAGATAAACGACTCTTGAAATCTTCATAGCCAAAGCGCCGCACCACTTTCAGCTCGCCGCTGTCCGGCTCAAAAGTACAGATCGCCGGATGCTGGATGCCGTTAAAGGTGGTGGTCTTGACCATGGTGTAGTGGGCCATGTCCTCAAAGGCGAGGCGGTCGCCGGTCTGCAGCGGTTGGTCGAAAGACCAGTCGCCAATGACATCGCCGGCCAGGCATGACGGTCCGCCGAGACGGTAGGTATGTGCCTTGACGCCGGGAGCAAAACCGCCGGTAATAGCAGGGCGATAAGGCATTTCAAGGATATCCGGCATATGGCAGGTCGCCGAAATGTCGAGGATTGCAGTCTCCATGCCGTTCTTGACAACATCAAGGACTTCGCCGACGAGGATGCCGGTGCCGATAGCGATCGCTTCCCCCGGCTCTAAATAGACTTCGACGCCGTACTTGGCGCGGAAATATTTGACCAGTTTTACCAGACCGTCGAGATCATAGCCTTCGCGGGTAATGTGATGGCCGCCGCCGAAATTGATCCACTTTAACCCCGGCAGAAAGGCGCCGAACTTTTCTTCAAAGACCTTGGCGGTCCGCTCCAGCGGTTCGAAAAGCTGTTCGCAGAGAGTATGGAAGTGCAGTCCGTCGACCCCGGCCAGCGACTTGCCGTCGAACTCGCGGCGCGGGATGCCGAGGCGTGAATTCGGAGCGCAGGGATCGTAAATAGCCGTGTGCCCTTCCGAATGCTCGGGGTTGACGCGCAGGCCGATGGAGACACGGCCGGCAGCCTGCTCCCACAGGGGGCGGAACTGCTCCAGCTGGTTGAAAGAGTTGAAGACCAGGTGATTGGAGATCTTCAGGAGATCGACAATATCGCTCTCCTTGAAGGCGGCAGCAAAGGAGTGGACCTCGCGGCCGAACTCCTCGCGACCCAAACGCGCTTCCCACGGGGAAGAAGCGCAAACGCCGTGCAGCGTCTGCGCAATCAGCGGGAAGACGCTCCACATGGAGAAAGCCTTCATCGCCAGCAAAATCTTGGCGCCGCTGCGCTGCTGCACCTGATCAAGGATGGCAAGATTATGACGCAGCCGTCCGAGATCGACGACGTAGGCCGGCGACGGGGAAAGCTGGAGAATTTTTGGGATGTCGATACCGGTCACGTCGTTGATAAATCCCTATTTATGTCCTTTGCCTTTACCTTTGCCATGACCGGCAGGATCATTATGACCGGAAGCTTTACCGGTAAAAGAAAGATTGCCGTTCTTCAGCGCATGGAAATCAGCGGAGCCGGGTTTTATGCCCAGTTCCTTGGCGATCACTCCCCAGCCTTTGTCGGGACTATAAACTTCCATGACCCGCTCGGGTGCTATTCCGGTCATCTGCCCGAGTTGAAAGACCATAAAGGCATCAGCCGGTTGGCGAACGCTCCGTAAAACCGCCTGTACCTGTACCTGCGGCACCCCGAATTGATTGCTTATTTTTGCTGAAAATCCGGGCAGGTCAACCCGTGCCTGGACATTGACGTGCGAAAGAAAATCGTCCAGCCCGCCGGCAAAGCTCGTCAACGGCGTCACCAGAGAAAGAAGCAGAACAAAGAGAATAAATCGTTTCATAGCGTTACCTCAATTGCGGCTATCATTAAGACCAAAGAATTACAGCTCCGGCCAGTCGCCGCCATCAATCACCACCGTCGGCAACCCCATCGGTCCGAGAACATCAAGGAAGGGTTCAGGATCGAACTGTTCCATGTTCCAGACGCCGGGGGCATGCCATTTTTTGGTGAGCATCATGATCGCCCCGACGACTGCCGGGACGCCGGTGGTGTAGCTGATCGCCTGCGACTTAACCTCTTGATAGCAGGCCTGATGATCGCAGATGTTGTAGATGTAGACCTGCTTGCGCTGGCCGTCCTTGGTGCCGCGGGCGATAACACCGATACAGGTCTTCCCCTTGGTCAGCGGCCCGAGAGTGCCGGGATCAGGGAGGAGGGCCTTCAAGAACTGGATCGGCACGATCTTTTGTCCCTGGAATTCGACCTCGTTGATGCGGGTCATGCCGACATTCTGCAACACTTCGAGATGTTTGAGGTAGTTGTCGGAGAAGGTCATCCAGAACTGCGCCTTCTTGATCGTCGGAATGTGCTTGACGATCGATTCCATCTCCTCGTGGTAAAGGCGATAGCAGTTCATCGGCCCGATCCCCTCGGGGAAGTCGAAGACCCGCTTGGTCGACAGCGCCGGCGTCTCGACGAAGGCACCATTTTCCCAGTGGCGACAGGTGGCGGTCACTTCGCGGATGTTGATCTCCGGGTTGAAGTTGGTGGCAAAGGGGAGGCCATGGCTGCCGGCGTTGGCGTCGATAATGTCGAGCTCTTCGATAACATCAAGGTACTTTTTGGCGGCCAGGGCGGTGTAGACGTTGGTCACGCCCGGATCGAAGCCGCTGCCGAGAAGGGCCATGATGCCGGCGGCCTTGAAGCGCTCCTGATAAGCCCACTGCCAGGAGTACTCGAACCTGGCGGTGTCGACCGGCTCGTAGTTGGCAGTATCGAGATAATCGACGCCGGTAGCGAGACAGGCGTCCATGATCGTCAGATCCTGATACGGCAGAGCGACGTTGAGTACCAGTTGCGGCTTTTCCGCTTGGATCAGCGCAACCAGTTCCGGAACATTATCGGCATCGACCTGCGCGGTCTTGATCGGCCCGTCGATCTGGGCGGCAATGGCATCACACTTCGACCTGGTGCGGGAAGCGAGAGTAATCTCGCTAAAAATATCGCGCCGCTGCGCACATTTATGGGTTACCACCTGGCCGACGCCGCCGGCGCCGATGATCAGAACTTTGCTCATAGGGAGTCACCTTCCTTATGTGTCATTCTACGCATGATTGCGTGGGGAGATCGATCTGGCACCGCAACAGAAGAAGCTGCCGCGCCACGCTGACAATAATCGAAGATAATTACAATAATCACTCGGAAAAAGTCTATCATTTAAACATCATCTTTATTGAGTTTACTTGGTAAATACATAAAGTATATTTACATCTGACAGCGATACGGCGAAAATCGCCGCAGGATACAGGAAATCTTTTCTAATCAGGGATTAAAATTATGGTGCAACAAGTATCATGGAAGGTTGGCGGACAGCAGGGGGAAGGGATCGAAAGTACCGGCGAGATCTTTGCCAAGACCCTGAATCGTCTTGGCTATCATCTCTACGGCTATCGCCACTTCTCCTCCCGCATCAAGGGCGGACACACCAATAATAATATCCGCATCAGCACGACACCGGTACAGGCGATCGCCGATCAGGTCGACATCCTTGTCGCCTTTGATCAGGAGAGCATCGACTTCTGTTTCCATGAGCTCCGTCCCGGTGCCATGATTCTGGCTGAAAGCGCCATCCAGCCGCACCTCCCCCCCGGCAAGGATGCCATCCTCTGCCCCCTCCCTCTCACTGCCCTTGCGACCGAAGCCGGTGCCGCCCGCATGAAGAATATGGTTGCGATCGGTGCATCCCTGGCCCTGCTTGGTATCAGCAGTGAGCTTTGTCAAAATGTGGTGCGGGAGATCTTTGCTGCCAAGGGGGAAGCGGTCGTCAACAGCAATCTTGTGGCCCTGCAAAGCGGCGAGACGGCCCTGCGCGCCCTCTTTCCGGAGCAGCATCCCGATCTCCGCCTCGCCCCCGGGGACGGCAGGAAGCGCCTCTTCATGATCGGCAACGAAACGACCGCCCTCGGTGCTCTTGCCGGCGGCTGCCGATTTATGGCGGCTTATCCGATCACCCCGGCTTCCGACATCATGGAATACCTCACCAGAAAGCTGCCGCTATTCGGCGGGGTGATGGTGCAGACCGAAGACGAAATTGCCGCTGTTACCATGGCGATCGGTGCCAACCATGCCGGGGTGCGGGCGATCACCGCTTCCTCCGGCCCCGGCCTGGCATTGATGACCGAAGCGATCGGCTTGGCGGGGATGACCGAGACTCCGCTGGTGGTCATCGACGTGCAACGCGCCGGCCCGAGTACCGGCATGCCGACCAAGGAGGAGCAGGCTGATCTCCTGGCGATACTTTACGCCAGTCCCGGCGAGATCCCCAAGATCGTCATCGCCCCCGACAGTGCCGAAGCCGCCTTTTACGACAGCATCGAAGCCCTCAATCTCGCGGAAGAGTTTCAGTGTCCGGTGATTCTGCTCAGCGATCTCCAGCTCGGCATGGCGCAGCAGACCCTCTCTGACCTCGATTACGGGAGGATTCAGATCCGCCGCGGTAAACTCGACCTGCACCCGCAACTGCCGGAGCAGAGTGAGCCGATACCGCGTAAACGCTTTCTCCTGTCCGCCGATGGCATCTCGCCGCGCTTTTTGCCGGGGGTACAGAACGGTATCTTTCACGTCACCGGCCTCGAACATGACGAAATCGGGCGGCCGGCAGAGAGTGCCGCCAATCGCCAGGCGCAGACAGAAAAACGGCTGCGCAAGCTCGACTCCCTGACCTTTGCCGACCCGGTGCGCATAAATCAGCGCCATGCGAACCCCGACCTCCTCTTGGTCGGCTGGAACGCCACGGGTGGGGCAATCGCGGAAGCGCGGGAGCGCCTCGAAGCCGACAATATCAGCGCCAACTGCGCTCAGGTGCGCCTCTTTCAGCCCTTTCCGACCGCGACCCTGACCCCGCTTTTGGCGGCAGCCAGGCAGGTCATCGTCATCGAACAGAATGCCACCGGTCAACTTGCGCAACTCTTGCAGATGCATGTGCCGGCAAGTGCGGAGAAGATCGTCTCCCTGCGCAAATATGATGGCAACCCCTTCAAGCCGGGGGAGATTGACTCCCGAATCCGCGAGGTGCTGCATGGCCACAGCTAAAGACTTTCAGAACCACATCAAACCGAACTGGTGCCCCGGCTGCGGCGACTTCGGCGTCCAGACCGCCATTCAACGCGCCTTTGCCGCCAGTGGCCGCGAACCGCACGAATTTATGTTTGTCTCCGGGATCGGCTGCTCGGGGCGGATGTCCGGTTATCTCAACACCAACGGTTTTCACGCCATCCACGGCCGCGCCCTCCCCGTCGCCCAAGGGATGAAACTGGCCAATCGCGACCTCACCGTCGTCGCTGCCGGCGGTGACGGTGACGGTTTTGCCATCGGCATCGGCCATACCCTGCACGCCCTGCGCCGCAACATCGACATGACCTACATCGTCATGGACAACCAGATCTACGGCCTCACCAAGGGGCAAGCTTCGCCGCACAGCGGTCTCGGCTTCAAGACCAAGAGTACCCCCTACGGTGTCATCGAGCCCCCCCTCTCCGTCCTCCAGCTCGCCCTCGCCGCCGGCGCCACCTTTGTCGCCCAGGGCTTCTCGAAAAACCCCGAAGAGCTCACCGCCCTGATCGCCGCCGGCATCCGCCACCAGGGTTTTTCCTTCATCAACGTCATGAGCCCCTGCGTCACTTACAACAAGGTCAACACTTACGAATGGTTCACGCAGCACCTGACCAGCCTCGCCGACGTTGATGGTTATGATGCGACGAGCAAGAATCAGGCGCTGAGTACCTTGCTGGAGCATGAAGATCTGGTGACAGGATTAATCTATCAGGATGGGAAGAAGAGGTCGTATCAGGAGTTGCTGCACGGCTACAGCGCCACGCCGCTGGTCGCAGCGGATCTGCAGCTGCCGCGTGAAACGTTTGCGGAGTTGCTCGGTGAGTTTGGCTGATCAATCTGGATTTAGCTGGGACAGAAAAGGCAAGGCCCGCATTCCGTGGGTCTTGCCTTTTCTGCCTCTGGCATCGACCTTCACACCGCAATTCACCGATTTATGGTCCTGCAATGATGGGCCTGAGCAGACTGGCGGCAATGGACCACATGATTGCGCCGATGATGACATCGAGTATTTTCCAGGCGATTGCTTGACGAAAAAGGGGCGTAAGGATGCGGGCGCCGTAGCCAATGCCGTAAAACCAGAAGAGCGAAGCGCCGACTGCACCGCCGGCAAAGAGCCCTCTCTCCTGCACGGGGAGCTGACCAGCAATACTGCCGAGGAGGATCACGGTGTCGAGATAGACGTGCGGATTCAGCAGGGTCAAAGCGAAGGTGGTGGCAATCGCCCATCTCAGCCCTGCGGCCGGAGTTCTGGTTTCATCAACCCGCAGGGTCTCGGCCCGGAACGCCGAGCGAAAAGAGCGCACACCGTAATAGAAGAGGAAGAGGGCTCCGCCCCAGCGGGCTGCCAGCATCAGCAGCGGCGAAGAAGCGATCCAAGCGCCAAAGCCTCCGCACCCTAAAAGGATCAGAAGAGCATCGCAGAGAAAACAGATGGTGCAGATAGTAAAGACATATTCCCTGCGCAGCCCCTGGCGCAGGACAAAGGCGTTCTGACTGCCGATGGCAATGATCAGGCCGGCGCCAAGAGAAAAGCCCTGCACCAGTGGCTTTAAAATTTCTGCGGGAACATTCATCTCTTCCTCAACAAAAGAACACCGACAAAGATCAGGAGCGTGGCCCCGTAATCGACCCTGTCAATCGGCTCGCCAACCAGCAGTGCCCCGATCAGCAAAGCTACGACCGGGGGGATATAGGTGACCGAAGCGGCGGCGACCGCCCCGAGTTTGGCGATGATATAGTAGTAAATGATGTAGGCCAGACCGGTTCCGAGAATCCCGAGGCCGACGATCAGGCCTATCGCCGTATGGGTGTTGGAAAAGAGTTTTGTCATGCCGCGGTAATCGGTCAATAGGGTCAGAACGAGAAGGCCAAACCCCAGCTGATAGGTGGTCAGAGCAGCTGCCGGAATCTTCAACGGGATAATAAACTTTTTCGCATAGACGAAGGAGGCTCCGACGCTGAGGGAACCGGCAACCATGTAGAGGACCCCTTGCAGATTGGTGCCGGCGAGATCGGCCCCTGACGGCCGCCCCATGATCAAGACACCGAGAAAGCCGATCAACGTTCCGGCCACTTTCAACCGGGTCGCCTTTTCCTCGGCAATAAAGGCGATGGCCAGGACAAAAGAGAAGAGGGGGATGGCCCCGCTGACCGCTCCTGCCACCCCGGAAAGGAGGAGGGAAGTCCCTTTAACATAGACATAATAATAAAGCGCCGTCGCCAGCAGGCCCATGACAAAAAAATGACCGCCGTGCCGGAGGTGCTCCCGGCGCAGGGCCCCTTGCAGGCGGGCATAGATCACGACTGGGACAAAGCCGAACAGGACCCTTAAAAAGACGATTTGCAGGGGGGAGATGAGCTTCACTGCCATCTTCATATAGATAAAGTTACTCCCCCAGATCACTCCCAGGGCGACAAAGGCAATCAGGGGGAGATAGTGTGACTTCTCTTTCGGCATCATTTCGATCTTTCCTTGAAAAAGGCGAGGCGTTGCTATACCATTTAACGGTCTTTTGTGCGCTAAAATAATCATTGTTTAACATGTTGTCAATTGGAGTGCTATATGGATCAGCCCGTCGAAGCGATTGCCGGCAATCTCCGCTGCCACCGCGAGAGCCGCAGCCTCAGTCTCGATCAACTTGCCAAGATGACGGGGGTCAGCAAGAGCATGCTGCGTCAGATCGAGATCGGCAAATCGAGTCCGACGATCTCCACCCTGTGGAAGATCGCCAATGGCTTACGGATTTCCTTTGCCGCACTGCTCTGTAATGCCCCGGTTCAGGCCGAGGCAAAATCATTTCGTGCCGGGACGCCGTTGAGCGCCGAAGGGGAACGCTACCGGCTCTTCCCGATGGTTCCTTTCAGCCCGCAGCAGCCCTTCGAAACCTATTATTTCGAGATCGATCCGGGGACGGTCTTTCATGGTGAACCACATAACGGGAATGTTTATGAATACCTCTTTTTGACCAAAGGAAAACTGAGGGTCACTGTGGCGAAGAAGATATTTGAGATTGTTGAAGGGGAGTTTCTGCACTTTCTGGCGGATTCTCCGCATCAGTATGAATGCATGGGAGAGGAGATGGCGGCGGCGATTATACAGGTGAGTTATCTGCCGTGAAGAGAGCTTGAACGATCGAGGTCATCGCTGCGCCCTATTCTCTGCTGAGGATGTGTAGCGACGAGGGAGGACGGCAGATCGTAATAGCAAGAGTCGTCGAGAGCGTGATCAACACCAACTTCAGAGCCGCCTCTTTTCCGCCAGCAGCAACGTCCGGAACCAGCCCTGCCTCTCTTTCTCAGCCAGAAAAATAAAGTTCTCAGACCAGCAATTGTACTGGTTAGCCGGCCGGCGGAAGCAGGGTTGCCTCCACCACCTCGGCGACAGACGCGATACAGCGCAGGTCTAGCCCGGCGAGGAGCTTGCTATCCAGATCGTAGAGATGCTCACGATTGCGTTCGGGGAAGAGGATCGTCGTCACCCCGGCACGACGGGCGGCGAGGATCTTCTCCTTGACCCCGCCGATAGGGAGGATGCGCCCGGAGAGGGTGAGTTCACCGGTCATGGCGACGTTGCGGCGCGCCGGGCGATGGGTAAAAAGGGAGATAAGGGAGGTGGCGATGGTAATCCCCGCCGACGGTCCGTCCTTGGGGGTCGCCCCGGACGGGACATGGATGTGGATATCACTATTATCGAAGATGGCCGGATCGATGGCAAAGTCAGCGGCATGGGCGCGGACGTAGGAAAGGGCAGCCTTGGCTGATTCCTGCATAACCTCGCCGAGACTGCCGGTCAAAAGGAGCTCCTTCTTGCCGGTCATGCGCGAAGCCTCGACGAAGATGATATCCCCCCCTGACTCGGTCCAGGCCAAACCGGTGACGACCCCGATTCGGTCGACCTCGGCGGCAACGTCAGCGAAGTACTTGCGCGGCCCGAGGAGATCCTCGACCAACTCCGGAGTGATGACGCGCCGCTCGCCGACAAAGCCGAGGGCCCGCTCCTTGGCGAGTTTACGGCAGATGGAGGCAATCTGCCGCTCCAGTCCCCGCACCCCGGCCTCGCGGGTATAATCGCGAATCAGCTGGGCGACAGCGGCGATGGTGAACTCGGGGGGGGCATCTCCGAGGCCGTTCTCCTCGATCTGTTTGGGGATCAGGTAGGTAAAGGCGATCTGCTGTTTGTCGTCATCGCCGTAGCCGGCCAGAGTAATGACCTCCATGCGGTCCTTGAGGGGGGAAGCAACGGGGTCGAGGAGATTGGCGGTGGTGATAAACATGACACGGGAGAGGTCGAAGGGGATGTCGAGGTAGTGGTCCGTAAAGGTGTTGTTCTGCTCGGGATCGAGGACTTCAAGAAGGGCCGAGGCCGGATCGCCCCGGAAGTCCTGACCGATCTTGTCGACTTCATCGAGCATGAAGACCGGATTATTGCTGTCGGCACGGCAGATTTCCTGGATGATGCGGCCGGGAAGGGCACCGATATAGGTGCGGCGATGACCGCGAATCTCCGCCTCGTCGCGCATGCCGCCTAGGGACATACGGATGAACTTGCGACCGGTGGCGCGGGCGATAGAGCGACCGAGGGAGGTCTTGCCGACGCCGGGGGGGCCGACGAAGCAGAGGATCGGGCCGCGACTCTCCGGGCGAAGCGTGCGCACGGCAAGGTGTTCGAGGATGCGCTCCTTGACCTCCTTGAGATTGTAGTGATCCTCGTCGAGCACCTGCTGGGCAAAGGGGAGATCATTAATTTCATCGCTGCTGTGCTGCCACGGCACACTGCACAGGTAGTCAAGATAAGTACGGGCGACAGTATATTCCGCCGAAGCCGGACTGATCCGTTCGAGCCGCGCAACCTCCTTCTCCGCCACCCTGGCGACCTCTTCCGGCATTGACGCGGCAGTAATGCGCTGCCGCAGCTCGCTGATCTCGCTGCGTTGCGGGTCGTCGTCGCCGAGCTCTTCCTGAATCTGTTTGAGCTGCTCGCGCAGAATGTATTCCTTCTGCGAGCGGCCGAGACGTTTGGCGACATCGACCTGTACCTCGCCGCGCACCTGAATCTTCTGCACCTCACTGGTCAAGAGGAGATAAACCTCTTTGAGGCGCTCCACCGGGTTGAGGAGTTCGAGAAGGCGCTGCTGTTCCTTGAGAGGGAGGTTAAGATAGACCGCCACCAGATCGGCGAGACGGCCGGGGTCATCGATCTGGTCGATCATCTTGAGGACGTCGCCGGGCAGAGGGCGGCCGTAGGCAAGGGCGATCTTGAGCAGGGCATTGACGCTCTGCGCCAGCGCATCGGCGACAAGACCGCGGCCATCCTCCTCCTCAACCACCTCGACACGGGCCGAGATCGCCGGCGTCATCTGAATGGGGTTGATGAGGCGGATCCGCTCCACCCCCTCGATGACCACTTTGCAGCCGCCGTCCGGAAAACGGACCGTCTGGTTGATGCGGCACAGGGTGCCGATGCGGGAAAGGTCCTCAAAGAAGATCGGCTCAGACGGGGCGCTGCACCACGCTACGACAAATAGATGGCTGTCGCTGCGCAGGGCGGCATCAACGGTCGCCATCCCGGCAGGGGCGATAAAGAGGGGGAGAACCATGTGTGGGAAGACCACCTGTTCTCGCAGCGGGTAGACCGGGAGGATATCGGGAATGGGGGGGCTTGTCGACGACATCGCGGACTCCGTGCACCAAGGGGAGGGCCTTCAACATCAGGATAACACCGGTTTGTGTCATGTCAATCGACGAAGGGAGGACAGAAAAAGAGCGGGACACTCCGTGAGGAGTGCCCCGCTCAATCAACCTTGGATCAAAGTTTCAGGCCACCGCGGCGCGACCGGCCTCGCGGGCCAGCGCTTCCTTACGCGAATCTTCGATCTCGCGCAGCACGATGTGAACGTTTGCCGCCTTTTCGGAACTCTCGAAGTGACCGGTCAAGATCGATTCCGGTTGCAGCTCGCCACTTTCGTAAAGGTGCCAGATCTCCTTGGCATAAGCGGTGGTGAGAAGTTCCGGGGCAAACTGACCGAAGTAGGCCGCGAGATTGTCGACATCACGCATAAAGAGACGACCGGCATTGTTGTTGCCGGCGGCGTCGATCGCCTGCGGGAGGTCGATGATCACCGGCCCGTCGCCGGCGACCAGCACATTATACTCGGAGAGGTCACCGTGCACGATGCCGGCACACAGCATGCGGACGACTTCAGCAATGAGCTGGCGATGATACTGCCGGGCTACTGAAGCAGAGAGGTCGATATCGTTGAGGCGCGGGGCCACCTCGCCCTCAGCATCAACCACCAGGTCCATGAGGAGGACCCCCTCGAAAAAACAGTGGGGTTTGGGGACGCGGACGCCGGCAGCGGCGAGAAGGTAAAGGGCATCGACCTCGGCATTCTGCCAAGCGGATTCCTGCTCCTTGCGCCCGAAGCTGGAGTGTTTGTCCATAGCGCGGGAGCGGCGACTGTTGCGCACCTTGCGGCCTTCCATGTACTGCGCCTGCTTGTGGAAGCTGCGGTGCTTGACCTCTTTGTAGGCTTTGGCACAGCGGATTTCGCCGGCGCAACGCACGATATAAACCTCGGCCTCTTTACCGCTCATTAACTGGCCGAGAACTTCGTCGATCAGTCCGTCATGCAGCAGGGGTTCCAGGCTTTTGGGAATTTTCATTACTTCTTTTCAGCCTTTTTGATGATTTTTTCGGCCTTCTTCTCTTTCATCGTCTTCGCCGGGGCTTTCTTATCGCTCTTCTTGCTGTCCATGCCCTTACTCATGAGCTTTCTCCTTCTTGTTGGGGGTTAGGGGGACGAGTCCGACACAAAACAGAAGTGAGTATAGCATGGTCGGCATTTTCAGGCATTTGATTTTTGTGAGGATTATTGTGAACTCTGGCGATGGTCAGCAATCCTTTGACATTTCGTTCTTTATCTGGTTAATAATTCCCCGCGAACACCTCTGACCACCACCGAAAGGAACCATCCATGAACAACTGTCCCTGCGGCAGCGGCAACCCTTACGCTGCCTGCTGCGAACCGATTATCACCGGCGTTAAGCCGGCGGCCACTGCTGAAGCGTTGATGCGCGCCCGTTATAGCGCCCATGTCGGCGTGCAGGTCGATTTCATCTTTGACAGCACCCACCCCGAGCATCGTCAAGGGCTCGACCGGCAATCGACGCAGAGCTGGGCCGAGAAGACCACCTGGCTCGGACTGGAGATTCTCGATACCGTCCAGGGCGGCGCGGAGGATAGCCGCGGCGAGGTCGAATTCATCGCCCGTTTCCGTGAGAAGGAAGAGATCCGGGCGCACCATGAACGCGCCCAGTTTCAACGGGTTGAGGGCTGCTGGTACTTCACCGATGGCAGCATGGTGAAGCCGCAACCGCTGACCGCCAACAAGATCGGCCGCAACGATCCCTGCCCCTGCGGCAGTGACCGCAAGTACAAAAAGTGCTGCGGAAAATAACTGAGAAAGGGCGGCCCGCAGCGGCCGCCCTTTTTATTCCACCCCGCCTTGACGTCTTGACCGGACCCCTCCTTGCTTTTATCAAAGTTCGTGTTACTCTGAGGTAAGCGCACAGAATCAATAGCTTACAAACGGTAAGCGATAAGGCGGAGGCAGAAAGCATGAAAA
Source organism: Deltaproteobacteria bacterium HGW-Deltaproteobacteria-4 (assembly GCA_002841765.1). Taxonomy (NCBI): domain Bacteria; class Deltaproteobacteria; species Deltaproteobacteria bacterium HGW-Deltaproteobacteria-4. The sequence continues at coordinate 46,533 of PHAV01000007.1, forward strand.
CCAACCGATCTTCTACGCAAAAAATCCATCTGATCCTGCTGGCTGTCACCCTGCTGACCTTCTTCCTGTTCTTTATCATCCCCGGCTGCAACAGTAGTTCTTCCGATGCGCAAACAGGAACCCTTGCGGTTTCAATCACTGATGCGCCAGCCTGCGGCTTCGATGCGGTGAATGTGACGATCAGAAAAGTCATGATCCACCAAAGTCCAAACGCTGCAGAGAACGCACCCGGCTGGGAGGAGATCATCCTCAACCCGGTGCGCAAGATCGACCTGCTCAGTCTCACCAACGGCGCCTTGGAAGAGTTAGGAGAAATCCCCTTGGCCGCGGGTCATTACACCCAACTCCGCCTGGTCTTAGCCGACAATAGAGGGATGACCCTCTCTAACTCGGTCATTCCCACCGGGACAGCCGATGAAATAGCTCTTGATACCCCCAGCGCCCTGCAGAGCGGTCTCAAGCTGATTAACGAATTCGAGGTGTTAGCCGGGGAACGCGTCGATCTCCTCCTTGACTTCAACGCCTGCAAGTCGGTGGTTTCCCGCGGTAACGGCAGCTACGGACTCAAGCCTGTCATCCGGGTGCTGCCGATCACCTTGAGCGGTATCGGCGGGTTTATTTCTCCGGCCGGGAACGTCACAGTCTCAGCCCAAATCAATGGTGAGATTGTCCGCTCCACGGTCCCGCATCCGCTCACCGGCGAGTTCTTCGTTTCTCACCTGGATCCGGACACTTACGATCTGGTCATCACCGCCGACGGACATGCCACGACGGTCGTCTCCGGGGTTCCGATCGCGAACGCGACCAGCACCGCCATGATCAGCAGCGCAAACAGCCCTGTCACCTTGGCAGCTTCGGCAACGCAAAGCATCAGCGGCACCATCCTCCTCAACCCGCCAAGTACCAGCGAGATCGCCGAGGCAACCGCCAAACAGACCCTGCCGGAAACGACGACGATAACCGTCAAATCACAACCCGTCGATCTTCTCAGTAGCGCCTATTCATTGTCGCTGCCAACGGCTGCCCCCTGGCTCGGTTCGTACGGTGACGGCACCCTGCCGATTACTTTAACGGAACAAAGCCCGACCGCGGGAGAATACAGCATCGTCGCCACCGCCATCGGCTACCAGACGCAGTCATTCACCAAGAATATTGCTACGGCAGACGCCACTCAGGACTTTACTCTGGTGCCGTAGGAAAGAAGATTATAGTCACATCTGCCCCCGGAGAAACTCATGCGCATCCGCTTGCTGGTCATGCTGCTCTGTCTCTGTTTTGTCGTGCCGGTCGCGGCGCTGGAGATCACCGCCGTCTCCCCATCGACGGCCAACCCCGGCGCCAGCGTCACCCTCAGCGGCGGCCCCTTTGTTGCCGGTGATCTGGTATTGGTCGGCGATCGGCGCGTTGCCGCCACCACCCTGGCTCCAACGCGCCTGACTTTCACCCTCCCGGCGACACTGCCGGCGGGAGATTATTCTCTGGCCGTCGAACGCGCCGGAACACAGACTCCCCCAGTTTTCCGGTTGCGCGTGGTGCAAGCGCCGCCCCGCTTAACCCTGCTATCTCCCGCCACTCTCGACAGCTGCACCTTTGCGGGAGATCGGCAGATCACAGTCAGCGGTCAGGACTTCCGCCCCGGCGCCCAACTTCTTCTTGACAACGCGGCCCTGCCCATCGAAAAATTCTCTGACAGCGAAATCGTATTTATCCTGCCGACAGTGAAACCGGGACTGCATCATGTCCAGGTGATCAATCCAGACAGCCAGCGCTCCCTGACCCACGCCCTCTTCCTGTCCAGCACGCCGGAGATCACAGCCGTGCTGAGTGGCGCCGACAACGTTGTCAGTTACGAGCTCATCGTTCAGGGGAAAAACTTTCTCGCCGATTCGCGCCTCACCGCCAATGGCAGCGCCATCGGCAAAGCCCTTGGCAACATCTCTGCTGATGGCAGCGTGCGCGAATCGATGCGCTACGTCGACTGTTCCACCCTGATCTACACCCGCCGCCCCTTTCTGCGCGAAGCCCGCGAACTGTCTCTACAGGTCATCAACCCCGGCGGCGAGCAGAGTAACGTTTATCAGCTCACCACGCCTTAGTCTCCGCCCCGGCCCCCACCTTTTGACACTGCCGCTTGGTGCTGTTATTCTTCCAGCACCAAGATCAATCACGCAACCTCACCCAAGGAAAGACCCATGCCCTCCCTCGACTTTGACCGGGAAGAACGCGCCTTCCGCAAATATTATGACAGCAACCGGCAGCACTTCGAATCAGCGAAGAATGCTTACGTCAGCCTGATCATGGCCTGCCTCAAGCAGGGTGCAGGCGATGCTGTGAGCAAAATCGAGGGTCGGGTTAAGGACAAAGAGGAGTGTATCAAGAAGTTCGACCGCAAATACCGGGGTCGACTGGAAGCGGATGAACAACCTTACGAAATCAGAACCTACATCTCCGACCTCATCGGTATCCGCATCATCTGTCTCTACGAAGACCGCATCGCCAGCGTCGCGCAGCTGCTGACCCAGTCCTTTAACCTCATCGAGGTGACGAACAAAATTGCAGCGATCGAGAGTACTGAGGATTCCTTTGGCTACAAGGGGCTGCATATGGATCTCGCCCTGCCGGACGAACTGGCAGTGCAAGCGAAATATTTTGCCTTTGCTGACTGCCCTTTTGAGGTGCAGATCCGTTCACTGATCCAGGATGCATGGAGCGTCCTGGATCACGAGATCAAATACAAAAAGTCGATCCCCATCGAACTCAAGCGCCGCATCAACGTCCTCTCCGCCCTCTTCGAACTCGCCGACCGCGAGTTCAAAGAGATCCGCAACGCCACCGCCGATCTCATCGAGCAGGCGACCGCTGCGCCGGTCAGTGACTCGGTTGCCGAACGCGGCGAAGAAGGCGGGGCGATCAGTGCGCTGGCCAGTGAAAAGATCGTCAACGCCTTTAACTTCCTGCGCATTGCCGGGCACTTCTTCAAGGAGTTTGACTTCGAGGATGACAAAGTCGATGACTTTGTTCAGGATATCCTGCACCTCGACGCCAACTTTACCCGCGCCGATTTGCATCAAAGCCTGCTTGAAAATCTCAAAATCATCCGCGATTATCGCGATGACTTCATCGCCAACAACCCGGAACGGATCTTCACCCCCTACTCCTCCATCCGCCACTGCCTTTATCTCAACGATCCCGAGACCTTCAACAAAATCTTGTCAAAGGGAGCGCGCGAGCGCTTTGAAACCTGGGTTGCGAACAAGCGCCCTTAAGAAACCCCGGCATATTCGAGATAACTCTTCGGCGGGCGGAAGACCGGCTGTGCCGTCAGCAGCTCGGTGACGGTTGGCGGATCGAGATATTGCCCCTGCTGCGACGATTCCCGCTCCATCAGCCAGGCGAACTGGGGGATGACAGTATTGCGACGGATCGAATGGTCGAGGGTGAGGCCGGCGACGACGAGGACGTTGCGGTTTTTACCGCTGAAGGCATCAGTGAGATAAGCGGCGAGGCGGTGGAACTGCCGCCAGGTGTTGACGTTGGCGAGGCGGCGGTGCGGGTTGGGGGAAGTGACGATATCGGACCAAAAATCGAAAATCCCCACTTCCAGCATCGTCCGCGGATCGAGACTGTCAGGGTTCAGGGCTTTGCTGAAGGTGAAGAGACCCGGCCCGAGGAGGGCGCCGATTGCACCCGGTTCGGCGGTGACACTGACAAGTTCGGCAGCATGCTGCGCGATCAGTGCCGGATGGAGGTGGTAAACCTTGCCGAGGGAGGAATCGTAGAGGGGTTCGCCGGCAGTCAAGCGACCGAGATTGATCTGGATGCGGGCGGTCGTCCCCGCCGGTTTACGGAAGAGGTACTTGTAAGGGATTTCGATAAGCAATCCCTCCGGGGTGCGTAGCAGGCGGATAAAGAGGGCGGCACGCTGATAGACCTCCAGGTATTCCTGCAACACCCGGCAAAGGAGGCCGCAACAGGGGGAGATCTGGCCATGTATTCGCTCAATATAACCGACCCCGCCCTCTTCGTGGGCGCCGAGATGGCTGCCGCCGAAGATCACCAGGTCGTGGCCGTGATGCGCCGCCGTCGCCAGTCGGGTGGGGTCGAGCAGAGCACCAACGCGGCCGAGATTGAAAGAAGGGCAGTCAAAGGCATAACCGAAGAGGGCGCGCTTGATTCCCTGGCTTTCGTCGGAGCACTGCCAGATGACCGGCAGGGTTCCGGAGAAGCTGCGGGCGATGGTCAAAGACCGCATTCGGCCGAACAACTCCATCGGTTCCAGGGCCGGTTGGGCAAAGAGGGCATCGGATGGCGGCTGAATCGGCATGGGCATCTCCTCGGGGTGACGGGATATGACTGGTAGTGGCGGATTATAACAGTTTTTTACGGCAAATGAATCCTTGAATATTTCGCGGTGGCGAGCGTCCTTGACTTGATGATTATTTGCTTATAATCTTGATCGGCGCGTCATTCCCCACCAAGGAGAAAAGGCCATGGCCAAAAAATCGAATTTTCTTTCCCTGCTCGCGGCAACACTGCTCACCGTCTGCGTCGGCACAACGGCGTCAGCGTCCCCCTTCAAGGTTGACCTCGAACTCTTCAAGTTCAATCCGTCCCTCATCGTCTACGAAAAATCGGCCGCCGAATTTACCGATCCCCAAACCTGCGGCGAATGTCACGAAGACAAATACCGGGAGTGGAACGGCTCGCTGCACAGCATGGCCTTCATCGATCCGGTTTATCAGGGTGAGTTGAACAAAGCGGTCAAGGCGGTGGGGCACGAGATCTCCCGCCAGTGCGAAGGCTGCCACTCCCCAGCCGGCGTTGTCACCGGCGAGATCAAGGGACCGGGCGTCAGCGGTCTGTCGCCAGTGGCTCTGGCCGGCGTTTCCTGCGATATCTGCCATTCGATCAGTGCCGTCAATCATGGTAAAACCCCCACAAAAGAGCCAGGAAACGGTTCTTTTGTGATCAAGCCGGGGGAGGATAGCCCGGACGGACCGGTGCTGATCAAACATGGCCCGCGCCTGCCCGCTGAGGGCTGCGGCGATGGTTTTCATGAATGCCGGCAAACGGAATTCCATGCCCAGGCTGATCTCTGCGCTTCTTGTCACCAGGTCTTTCATTACGACAAGCACTTCCCGATTGAAGCCACCTATCATGAGTGGAAGCACAGCCTTTACTCCCAGAATGATATTCACTGTCAGGATTGCCACATGGTCGGCACCGAGACCTTTGTCAAGGTTGCGGATACACTGGTAAAGCCGGAGCGCAAAGATTACCGGCACTATTTCAACGGCGCCAACTATCTGCTCTATTTTCTCGGTGCGCAGGCCGCGGAGAAGGCCGGCGACAAGGAACAGGCCGGGCGGCTGATGCATCAGTATGAGATGGCGGTCAAACGCCTGCAGAACGCGGCCGAACTGGAGATTGAACCGGTTTACCGCAACGGTGCGCTGGCCGAGGTGCGGGTGCGGGTCAAGAACGTGCGTGCCGGTCATAACCTCCCGACCTCGCTCTCCAATATCCGCCAAATGTGGCTGGAGGTCATCGTCAAAGACGAAAAGGGCAAGGTCATTCTCTCCACCGGTGCGGTCGCGACGGACGGTTCACTGCCTAAAGATACCCGGCTCTTTAATTCGGACGGGATGGGATCGGACATGCATTTTGCCGTCGATCCCTGGGTTATTACCGCTTTCTCCCGCCACGAAACCATCCCCCCCAAGGGCTATCGCGATGTCCATTACGGGGTGACGGCACCCAAAGGGAGCAAAAAGCTGACGATCGAAGCAAAGCTGCGTTATCGTCAGGCCGATCAGAAGATTGCCGAGGCGCTGCTCGGTGCGGTGCCGAAGGATATCGATCTGGCCAGAGATTATGGCTTGAGCAAAGTTCCGACCCTGCCGGTGGTCGACATGGTCGCGCTGCAGCGCGAGGTGGCGGCGGCTCAATAGTCTTTTTCTCAATTGGAACAAGAAAGGGCGGCCCGCAGCACGGGTCGCCCTTTCTTGTTTTCAGATTTTGGCGGAGCTCAGCCGAGCAGTTCGAACTCCTGGGTATCATCGTTGAAATTGAAAATTTCGCCGGTCTCGATAATGTAGTGCCAACCGTAAATATTGAGCTCGCCGCGTTCGTACTTCTCCTTGATGTACGGATAGGTCAGCAGGTTGCGCATCTGCACGAGAATATTCACCTGCTCGGTCAACCACTCCCGCTCTTCCGGCGTATTCTCGGTCATGAGGCGGTCGACCCTTCCCTTGACCTCCTGTGACAGTTCCAGCCACTTGCGTACATGCGGGATGTGCTCAAGTTCGTGGTCCGGCAGGTTCATCGCCGCGCAACCGCCGCAGTTGGAGTGGCCGCAGATGACGATGGTATCGACCTTGAGCACCAGCACTGCGTACTCAACCGCCGAGGTGGTGGAGACGTACTCTTCGGTCTGGCGGTAGGGGGGGACGATATTGGCGACATTGCGGACAATAAAGAGCTCGCCGGGATGGGTCTGGGTAATCAGGTTCGGCACCACCCGCGAATCAGAACAGCCGATGAAGAGGGTATGCGGATCGTGACTCCGGCCCAGCTGTTGAAAGAGTTCGCGATGACTGGCAAAATCCTCACTGCGAAATTTCATGTGACCCTTGAATAGTCGATTCATTGCGTGCCCTTTCATAATTTCTGCAAGAGTCTAGGCCGGACCTTATCGACAGAACCGACCTCTGTCAAGACTGAATTTCCCTGACGCTGGCGCAGGGACAACCGCTCTTCCTCTGGTTTTTATTTCTACTATTTTATTTTTAAGAATGGAGGAACCAGCGATTCAGTATCAGGTGGCGGGTCGTCCAGGGGATAGCAAGCAGACAGGCCCCAAGGCGTTGTGTGAAGCGTGCGGGGAGAGGCAGAGAGGGGGCCATCGGCCAGGAACCGGCACAGTGCCTGGCCAAACGGGCCGCATAAGATTCAAGCGTAGCGTAGCGATAATCGCCCTGCGCGGCAACAATGGTCGCGGCGGCAAGGAGAGCTGATTCGATGGCCGGGAGGATTCCTTCGCCGCTGTGCACTGCGGCGAGACCGGCAGCGTCGCCGATCAGCAGCGCCTTCTCGCCGACGCACTGCCGTCCGGTCTGGCGGTTATAGAGACAATAGGCATGGCCCTGAAAATGGCCGGTAAAGTCGGCGGGAAGCTCTCCGCGCGCAACGAGAAAGGTGCGAAACTCACGGAGATGGCGAGCAAAATCTTGCCGATCGCGCCGCCCGAGACCGACATTTAGCACATTCCCTTTGCGAAAGAGCCAGCCATACCCTTGCAGGTCCGGGCAGAAGCGCAGGGCAGGGGTGTCGCCGGCAACCGGGCAGTGCTGCTCCTGTTCCGGGTTCAGTACTGCCTCAGCGACCTGAGCAACCACCGCTGCTTCCGCACCGACCCGGGCGCCGAGAAGGCGGGCGACCGGACAAAAATGGCCACCGGCGCCGACCAGGAGTCGTGTCTTGATCCGCCCATTCACCAACCATCCGCTTTCCTGGCTTTCGATTTTTATCACCCCTTCGCCCGGTCTTTGGCGAACGCCACTCCGCTGCAACAGGTAATGGTCAAATTCGTCACGGCGAATGCCGTAGCTGACGATCTGATCGTAGCGGGTGACAACCTCGGGCCCATTTATCAGCCCGGTGCGAAATCCGCTGATCGCCTGCAGAACGCGTCCCTGACCATACTCGGCGGGATCGATCGCCAGTGCCGTCAACACCGCCGGGGTGATCCATCCGGCACAGGGTTTGACGCGCGGAAAATTCGCCTTATCGAGGAGGAGGACATCGAGACCTGCGGCGACCAGTTTGGCAGCACAGGTCGAGCCGGCGGGGCCACCGCCGACAATCAGCACCTCGCAGCTCTCCATCAGGGAACCGTCAGATGGCTGCGGGTCCAGGGAATGCGGTTGTTGCCGGGGCGCGCAAAGACAACCTGATAGAGTTGCAGATCCCCGAGCTGAAAGTTGGCAATACAACCGGAGAGGTAGAGGCGCCAGGCGCGGACAAAAGCTTCATCGAACATCTCCCGGATCCGCTCCTGATTCTTTTCGAAACGGTTCAACCAGTGCTCGCAGGTTTTCGCATAGTGCAGGCGCAGGTTCTCGACATCAAGGACCGAAAAATCGCAGGGTTCGAAGAGCGCCATCATCTCCCGCAGGGTGGGAGGGTAGCTGCCGGGGAAGATTCGCTGCAAAAACCAGGGGCTGAGGGGCGCTGCCCGGTTCTGGCCGATGGTATGGATCAGTCCGAGACCGTCCTCTGTCAGGGATCGATTGATAAGCTGACCGAGCTCTTGATAATGATCCGGCCCGACGTGCTCCAGCATCCCCACCGCGACAAAGGCATCGTAGTGACCGGAAATATTGCGATAATCGTCCTCGATATACTCGATCTGTCCGGTCAGACCTTCATCCCCGGCGCGCTGGCGGGCATAAGCAATTTGCTCGGCAGAGATGTTGTAAGCCTGCACCCTGACCCCGTAGTTTTTCGCCATGTAGCGTGCCAGTCCGCCCCAGCCGCAGCCGGCTTCCACCACTCTTTGTCCCGGCTGCAGGCGCAATTTGCGGCAGACCAGTTCCATTTTGGCCAGCTGGGCAGCTTCCAGGGAGACGGACGGGGCGGGAAAGTAGGCGCAGGTGTAAAGCATCTCGGCATCGAGCCAGAGTTTGTAAAAATCGTTACCGATATCGTAGTGGTGATGAATGTTGTCGCGGGAACCGTTTAGCGAGTTGAGGCGCGGTTGATTGCGACGGTAAGCGTCCGGAAGAGAACGCCGCCGGAAACGCGGTGTCTGCTCCATCGCCCGATAAACGCTCTTGATGCAGGGGACCAGCCCCCCTTCGATCTCGATGCGGCCGGCGCTGTAATCATCTCCGAAGTGGAGGCGAGGATTGCTCAGCAGTCTCCAGAGGACCTTGCGCTCGCGCAGGACCATCCCGACTGCCGGAGAGGTGGTTCCTGCGGTGATAATTGTCCCGTCCCACAGGGTCAGCCGCAGGGGAGGATTCCCCATGGCCGCGAGGAATTTGCGCGCCAACCAGCGATCGATCGTATAAACCCGATCATCGGTCGATGTCCGCCCGTTCATGACGGAGGACGGAACAGTGCAAGTATTTCTCTTTGAAAGATCCATGGCAGCAGCCCCCTGCAAATAATTGATTCCGGTTAATTATGTGGGGCTTTGGCCGGATGTCAAGGGCCCGGCGGTCGGCTGTGCGGTCATTGTCGCTATCAGGCGCCGCAGCTGCCTGGTTGTCGCCCGTTCCATCGCTTTGCCGGTAATACTGCTCTTGGGGATGCGGTGTAGATCGGCCAGGGGGTAAACGGTGCATTCGACCACCACTCCCTCCTCATCGAGATAAATGTGGGAATAATCGACGAATTCGCCGCCATGACGGATAGTCACAACCTCCTCATCAAAGGGGATATCCTGCAACTCCAGATAATCCTCTACCTCCTCGCTCGACTCGGCAAAGAGGTGGAGGTCGATATCGCTCCGCTCCGTTACTGCCCCGCTGAGGACCGAACCGACGAGATGGGGACGAAAACGTTCGAGGAGTTCCATCAGCCGCAAGGCAAGGAGGCGCAGGTGCAACAGTCGCTGCGGTAGGGTTTTTTCATCATAAAGGCCGATCAGTCGCTGCAGTTCGGCATGAATCTCGGCATTGGCGGGCAGATGGCTGCCGAGGGAAAGAGCCTTCTCGGCGCCGTAGCGCCGTCCCGCTTTGCGCTTGGCATCGCGGTATTCCCGCACCCCCTCTTCGTACATCAGGCGCGCGGCTTCCTGAGCAATCAGCTGACGGATATGGTCTTTCGTATGCATGGGCAACCCCCTTAACGACGCCGGCAACGAGCGGTGTCACACGATAAATTATAGCAGACGCTGAGTCCGATGCGGGCGCTGGAGATAAAAATCGGGAAACAACGAGGCAGGGATTGACGTCTCCGGATCAACTTGATAGTTTCGGATATCGATATCAGCGATCTGAATTTTCAATAGGAGAGCCCATGAATTTGCGACAGTTCGAACTCTTCATTGCCATTGCCGAAAGTGGCAGTTTTTCGCGGGGAGCGGAAAAGTCCCTCCTCACGCAATCGACGGTCAGCCAGCACATCGCCAGCCTGGAGAGCGAAGTCAACATCCGCCTTTTCGACCGCACCGGCCGCGGGGCGGAGTTGACCGCCGCCGGGCACCTTTTTTTCGAACACGCCCGGAGCGTCCTCGCCGAACTCGCCACCCTGCGTTCGTGTATGGCTAATTTCAGCGGCCTGAAGGAAGCCGCTCTTTGCGTCGGCGCCAGTAACATCCCCGGCACCTATCTGATCCCGCGCCTCCTCCCCGAACTTGCCCGCCGTCACCCCGGTATCAGGCTCACGCTTCTCGGTGGTGACAGCCGTGCCATCCTCGACCGCCTGATCAGCGGCGAGGTCGAACTGGCGGTCATCGGCAGTCACCCGGATCTCCCCGATTGTGACTTCACCCCCCTCGATCCGGACCTCCTTGTCCTCGTCGTTGGGCCGCTCCATCGCTGGCGGGAAGAGGTGTCGATCAGCCCGCAACAACTTTTTGAGGAAGCACTGCTTTTGCGGGAAAATGGCTCCGGCAGCGACCTGGCGCTTTGCTCCGCCCTGACCGGAATCGGTCTCAATCCGGCCGGGCTCCGGGTGGCGGCGCGACTCGGCAGCAACGAAGCGATCAAGGAGAGTATTGCCGATGGCTTTGGCGCGGCGTTCCTCTCGGAGAGCTCAGTGAAACGAGAAGTGGCGCGCGGCGAATTGACGATCATCCCCGTTACCGGCTTACAGGTGCGCCGCCACTTTTGGCTGGTGACGCGCCGCAGTCGTACCCTTTCCCCGGCGGCAGCGGCCTTTGCGGCGGTGTTGCAGGCAAGCAAAAGTGAAGAAAATCAGAAATGTTTTTGATTTATAACTGAATTGGTTGTAGTGTCGGCGTCATCAAATCAAACCCCAGGGAGGACAACGATGGATATCAAGGATCAGGTACTTGCAGTCATGAGTCAGGCCGGTGAGCCGCTCAACGCCGGCAAGGTCGCCGAGCTCGGCGGTCTGGAGCGCAAGGCGGTCGACAAGGCGATGGAGCAGCTCAAGAAAGAGGGGAAGATCGTCTCGCCCAAGCGTTGCTTCTGGAGCCCGGCCTGAATTTTCTGCCCGATTCTCTCGGCCACGCCGAGCTCAACCGATCAAGTCCGGGGGTTGCGCCCCCGACGACGCCTTACTCTTTTTGCTTGCCCTAAAAGAGTAAGCAGAAAAAGGCACCCCATCACCTGGCCCGCTGCGCGGGTTCCCTGCGCCCGGCAGACATTTGGCGGGCGGACAAAAACTCTCTGCGCTCAGACATTTGTCCGCCTTTATCGCCAAACGTCCACCATGCTCCGGCAGCGGCGAAAGGGGATAACCCCTTAAAAATTCAAAAATCATGTAGGGGCGGCCCCCCGTGGCCGCCCGATTTGATCTTAAGCTAAAGTTTCGCTGGATGTGATCGCAAAGGTAATTGATGACATCTCCGATGAAAGTGGTTGGACTAAGTGATTTGATTAAGGCTTACCCTAAGCATTTCGCATTAGAAGAACGTGGGACCAGCAATACAGGAGGCAAAGCGCTGTATGTGAAGAACACGAAGGGCAAATAAGTACGAAGCTCAGTAGGCCCAGCCATTGACAGTGGATAATTTATCAAGTAACCCGCCAGCGGATCAGCACAACGCTGCCGCTGGCGTCACATTTTTAACCGCGCCCTCTCTCAAACCTACTTTCGCGCTCCTCCCCCACCCCTCCATCTCACCTGCAGCGCTGCCAGCGCCTGGAACTCTCCAAAATCCCGGTTGCCGAGAACAACGAATTGGTTTATCTTCAACAAGACCTCAACCCCGAGAGAACCCAGAGATGAAATCCGACGAAATATTTCAGACAATCAGCAAATACCATCCCGAATTGTCGCTACTCGGCGTGAGCCGTATTGGTCTATTCGGCTCCGCCCTACGCGGCGAGATGCGACCGGAGAGCGATCTTGATTTTCTGGTGGAATTCCGGTCGGGGGAAAAAATTATGACCACTTCTGCGAGCTTGCGGAAATGCTGGAACGTCTCTTCAGTCGCAAGGTCGATCTGCTGACCGTTGAATCAGTCAGCCCCATCCTTCGCCAACGGATTCTTCAAGAGGCCCGGTTTGAAACCATCCACTAGCTACCTCGAACATATTCTGGTTGAAACCGAATACCTGCTGAAAACCTCCCGCCCCCTCAGCCTGAATGCCTTCCTTACCGATGAAACGTTACAGCGGGCCTTCGTCCGCAGCCTGGAAATTATTGGCGAAGCGGTGAAAAATCTTCCTGACGACCTCAAAATTCGCTACCCGGAACCGGACTGGCGGCGGATGGCCGGAACGCGAGACCGTCTGATTCATGGCAATTTTAGTGTCGATTTCGAACTGGTCTGGGACATCGTCCAGAACAAGATCCCACCCCTGCATACCGCTATCCAGCATATACTCGATATTGAACGATCCCGAACAGCTTAAATCGGGCATCCACAAGGGGCGCCCCTGCCAGTCGAAGCCCTCTGACCCCGCTTCTCTCCAAGCCCTCCCCACCAGCGACGAATAGAGATTGCCGCCATCCGGCGATTAATGTTATATAGACCATACACCTGAAGCCGCAGGGGTTCTCCTGCGGCCTTTTATTTTGCACAAAGGAACAATCAAAAAATGATCAGTGCCAACAATGTCGCCCTCGCCTATGGCAAGCGCGTCATCTTCAAAGACGTCAATATCAAGTTTGTCCCCGGCAACTGCTACGGCCTCATCGGCGCCAACGGTTCAGGGAAATCGACCTTCCTCAAGATTCTCGCCGGCGAGATCGAAGCGGACAAAGGGACGATCAGCGTCAGCCCCGGCGAGCGCATCGCCGTCCTCCGTCAGGACCAATTTGCCTTTGACGAAGAGACCGCCTTCAATACCGTGATTCGCGGCCACGAGCGCCTTTTCCAGGTGATGAGCGAGCGCGAGGCGATCTATGCCAAGGCCGACTTCACTGAGGCCGACGGCCTGCGCTCCGGCGAACTCGAGTCTGAATTCGCTGAGATGGGCGGCTACGAAGCCGAATCGGAAGCCGCGGTGCTACTCAACGGTCTTGGCATCCCTGAAGAGTTTCGCCACAAGAAGATGAAGGAACTCGAAGCCGGCGACAAGGTACGCGTCCTCTTGGCGCAGGCCCTCTTCGGCAACCCGGAGATCCTCCTTCTTGACGAACCGACCAACCATCTCGATCTCAAATCGATCGCCTGGCTCGAAGATTTCCTTTTCCGCTTTAACAATACCGTTATCGTCGTTTCCCATGACCGGCACTTTTTGAACCAGGTCTGTACCCACGTCGCCGATATCGACTTTGGCAAGATCACTGTCTATGTCGGCAACTACGATTTCTGGTATCAGGCGAGCCAGCTGGCCCTCAAGCAGAAGCAGGAAGAAAATCGCAAGTCAACGGACAAGGCGAACGAGCTCAAGGAATTTATCCAGCGCTTCTCCTCGAATGCGTCGAAAGCAAAACAGGCGACCTCCCGCAAGAAGCTGCTGGAGAAGATCACCATCGAGGATATGCCGATCTCTTCGCGCAAATATCCCTACGTCGTCTTCAAACCGGAGCGCCCCTGCGGCGACATCATCCTCGAAATCGACGGTCTGACCAAGACCATCGACGGGGTCAAGGTCCTCGACAACCTCACTCTCTTTGTCAACAAGGGGGACAAGATTGCGGTGATCGGTGCCAACAGCCAGGCCAAGACCACTCTCTTTCAAATCCTGGCCGGCGAGATGGAGCCAGATTCCGGTACCTTCCGTTGGGGGATCACCATTACCAGCGCCTACTTCCCGAAGGAGAACAGTTCCTACTTCACCGGGGAGTACACCCTGATCGAATGGCTGCTGCAGTTTGCCGAAGGGGAAGGCGAAAGCTTTGCCCGCGGCTTTTTAGGCCGCATGCTCTTCTCCGGCGATGACGCGACCAAAAAGGTCAAGGTCCTTTCCGGCGGCGAGCGGGTCCGCTGCATGCTGGCGAAGATGATGCTCACCAACCCCAACTTTATCATCCTCGACGAGCCGACCAACCATCTTGACCTCGAATCGATCACCGCCCTCAATAACGGCCTGATCGCTTATAGCGAAGCGATGTTCTTTGCGTCCCACGACCATCAGCTCGTCGCCACCGTCGCCAACCGCATCATCGAACTCTTCCCGAACGGCTTTATCGATCGTTCGATGAGCTTCGACGATTATCTCGAAAACGAAGAGGTCGCACGGCAACGGGCGATCCTCTGCCCGGAGCAGACGGCACCGAATCTCTAACCTGCACACGGATAAAATCTGATTGGATGGATTTCTACGAATTTAAACAACTCAATCGATTTGCTTAATCTGCCTTTATCCGTTCCATCCATGTTGTCCGTGTGAAACAGTCTTTTTTGGTTTAAACTTTCGCAATCAGATCATCAAAGGAGGCCAAGATGGCCAAAAAACCGAACTACTCGTTTGAAAAACGCCAGAAAGAGTTGTTGAAGAAGGCGAAGAAAGAAGAGAAGAAACAGCGTAAACTCAACGGCGAAGATGTCGACGACGAGAATGAAGGATCCGACGACGACGGTGACGACGAAGAGTCCGAAGACGAAACGACCGGAGCCTGACCTTTGTCCGACGGCACGCAACGGAGCAATATTCGTCCCGGCCTGACAGTGACGATCATCCTCAAAAAGGATCAGCGCAGCGGCGCCCTCACCAAAGGGGTGGTCGACAAGATCCTCACCAGCGCCGCAAAGCACACCCGCGGCATCAAGGTCCGCCTCATTGACGGCCAGGTCGGCCGTGTGCACAGCATCGCCGGATAAAGTATAAAAAACCCGCGGCTGCGGGTTTTTTTTTTACGTCAACTCCCTGTCTCCTTAACTCCCTATCTCCAATTCCCTTCTCCGCCGCACCCCCCAACGCCGTCCTTCATCGAGTAGCAGCAGACCCACAGCAAAGGGCCAGGCAAGGAGGAATTCACCAAGAGTCAGCGCCGTCGTGCCGAACCAGGGATGGAGCATCGGCACATACACAACGGCCGCAGCGAGGAGGAGTTCGACAGCGATGCCGAGGAGCAGCCAGCGATTGGAAAAAAGTCCCTGCTGGCAAAGGGATTGGCGGCTGGTCTTGCTGATCAAACCATTTGCCACTTGGCAAAGGATGATCGCCACGAAGAAGGCGGTGACCGCCTTGAGGTAGAGGGGGTCACTCCCGGTCAGACTTTTCCCCCACTCCCAGCCCCCTGAGTAGAGGACGGTAAAATAAGCATAGAAACCGGCCGCCGACTCGATAATCCCGAAGAGGCCGTAGGCAAGGAACATCAACTTCGGGCCGACCAGATGCTCGCTGCGGCTGCGCGGCGGCAGCTTCATGATATCCGACTCTGCCGGCTCCGAACCGAGAGCGATGGCCGGGAGCATGTCGGTGCCGAGGTCGATGGCGAGAATCAGGATGACGGTGAGCGGCAGCGGGATGCCGAGGAGGAGAAAGGCGAGAAAGGGGGTGATCTCCGGCACGTTACTGGTGAGGATATAGGAGGTTGCCTTGCGCAGATTGGCAAAGATCGTTCGCCCTTCCCGCACCGCCGGTAACAAGGTGGCGAAGTTGTCGTCGAGGAGGATCATGTCCGCCGCTTCCCGGGCAACGTCGGTACCGGAAAGTCCCATGGCGACGCCGATATCGGCCTGTTTGAGGGCCGGCGCATCGTTGACCCCGTCGCCGGTGACTGCCACCACTTCACCGCGGCGTTGCAGTGCCTGGACGATGCGCAGTTTCTGCTCCGGCGAGGTGCGGGCAAAGATCACTTCCGGTTGTTCCAGTTCCCAGTCGAGGTGGGCTTCCCGCATGGTACGCAATACTTCACCGGTGATCATGGTCGGTTTGTCGCTGGTGACAATGCCGACCTGGCGGCCAATAGCCGCCGCCGTCGTCTGATAGTCACCGGTGACCATGATCACCCGCACCCCGGCGCTGCGCAGCGCCGCCACTGCCGCCGGCACTTCGGGGCGGGGCGGATCGAAGAGACCGGCGAGACCGATGAAGGTATAACCCCCCGCCGGCAGCGCTTCGGCACTCCACTCGTCCAGCGCCTCCACCTCTCGCCAGGCAAAGAGGAGGACGCGCTCGCCACGCCGTGCCAGCTCTTCATAGGCGCGCAGATAGGCCTGGCGGTGGTCGGTCGTGAAAGGTTGCCGGGCGCCATTGATGAGGATGCTGTCGCAACGGGCAATCGCCACGTCCGGCGCCCCCTTGAGGCAGGCGATTGTACTCTCCCCGACTTGATTGATCGTCACCATCTCCTTGGTGGCGGCGGAGAAGGGTTCTTCAAAGAGGCGGGGAGCGGCAGCGCGCAGGGCGACAAGATCATGAAAACGACGGGCAAAATCGAGCAGCGCTGTCTCGGTCGGATCACCAGTAAAAGTCCCATCCGCTGTAATCCGCGCATTGTTGCAGAGGATGGCAACGCGCAAAAATCCTTCCAGCTCCTCCTTCGCAAAAGCGGTATCGGCTTCGCTGTGGATGCATTCATTGAGAAAGAGGCGTTGCAGGGTCATGCGATTGGCGGTGAGGGTGCCGGTCTTGTCGGTGCAGATCACCGTGGTACAGCCGAGGGTCTCCACCGATTGCAGGTTGCGAATCAGAGCCTTCTTCCCGGCCATCCGCCGGGCAGCGATGGAGAGGCAGAGGGTCACCGTCGTCAACATCCCCTCCGGAACATTGGCGACGATGATGCCGATCGCGAAGACCAGTTTTGTCCAGAAGGGGGTATCGACCCAGAGCAGGCTGAGGGCGAAGACGAGGATCCCCATACTTACGGCGATACTCGTGACGATATGGGTAAACCGGCGGATCTCGCGATGAATCGGTACTTCGCGAACTGCCAGGGTCTCGGTAAGCTCGGCGGTGCGGCCGATCTGGCTCTTCATCGCCGTGGCAAATACGATCCCCGTGCCGCTGCCGGCCATAACCACCGTCCCGGAGAAGACGACGTTACGACTCTCCAGGAGGTTACGGTCAGTGGGGTTGACGGTGCGCAGCTGCGGTTCCGACTCACCGGTCAGGGAGGAGTTGTCGACCTTGAGACCTGCAACCCGGAGGAGGCGGGCATCGGCGGGAACCTGATCCCCTTCGTCCAAAAGGAGGAGGTCGCCGCGCACCACTTCGCTGGCGGGGATGTCGAGCTGCTGACCGTCACGCACCACCTTGGCGCGATGCGGCAGCATGCCGCGAAAGCTCGCCATGATCGTTTCGGCTTTGTGCTCCTGCCAGTAGCTGAAGATGCCGTTGAGGAGGACGACACCGATCAGGGCAATGGCGATAGCCAGACTCCCCTGGCCGGGCGCGACGTATTCTGAGATCAGCGAGAGAACGGCGCCACTCCACAGGAGGAGGGCAAAGAGGTTGGTGAGCTGGCGGAGGAATTTGATGAATTCCGGCGTCTGCGGGCGCTGGGTCAGGCTGTTCGGTCCGTCGCGCCCCAGTCGTGCAGCGGCTTCGGAACGACTCAGACCTTGCTCGGCATGACTGTGCAGGCGACGGACGAACTCTTCGATGGGGACCTGATGCATACAGCCTCCGGCTGCGACCGGCGGAACCGGCCGCTTCCCCTCAACTTTATCGCACTTTCCCTCAACAGCAATTGCCGGTTGTTTCTTTTGATTTTCTTTGACAGAGGAAGAGGAATTCGACAAGTATTAAAAAATGAAGTACGGTCAGTGTCTGCAGTTGTAAAACTTTGCCCCTTTATTATGCACAACAGGAAATCTATGAATAATGAACAAAACCCGGCCGCAGAGGCACTTAAGAAGAGGGAAGAATGGCACCGTTCCATTCTCCAGGCCGCCATGGACGGTTTCTGGATGGTCGGCCCGGATGGTCGACTGCTGGAAGTCAATAATGCCTATTGCCGGATGAGCGGGTACAGCGAGCCGGAACTGTTGGCGATGCGTATTCCCGACCTGGAGGTTTTTCTTGAAACAGGGGAGCAGGTCACTGACCACATGGCCAACATCATAGAACAGGGTCAGGCTCGCTTTGTAACCCGGCACCGCCGCAAAGACGGGAGCATTTTTGCTGTCGAAGTCAGTGCCCAGCACTACGCCGGCGAAGAGGGTCGGGTTTTCGTTTTTCTGCGCGACATCACCGAACAAAAGTGCGTGAATGAAGCCGAACTGGCGCTGCAGCAGGAGCGGGAACTTTATGAAGACCTGGTCAATACCCTGCCAGCGGGCGCTTATCGTTTGCGCGCCAGGACCCCTGGTGAATGGCGGGCAGAAACATGGCAGACGATGGCGCTTGCGCAGTATTCTTTGGATTTTGCCAGCGACCGTTTTTGCGCCATCCTGGGCATCACGCATGAAGCGCTCGCAGCCAACCTCGGTGTCATTACCGACTTGATCCACCCTGATGAAAAAGACGATTTTAACGAGAAAAATGCACAGGCGATGACCGATTTTAACCCTTTTGTCTGGGACGGGAGAATTGTCAGCAACCAACAGACCCGGTGGGTGCATCTTGAATCATTGCCCCGCGTGATCGATCCCGAGACGGTTCTTTGGACCGGGGTTGTTTATGACATCACCGAGCTCAAGCAGGCGGAGAAAGAAAAGGAGCAATTTTACAAATTTTTTCAGACCTCTGCGGATTTGATGTGTCTGGCCGACCCCCGTGGCTATTTCCTGAAAACAAATCCTGCCTTCAGTGAGACGCTCGGCTATACAGAAGCAGAACTGGTGGCGAAGCCGATCGTTGAATTCATTCATCCTGACGACAGGCAGGCGACTCTTGACGAAATTGCCCGGCAACTGCAGACGGGCTTTACCCGTAGTTTTAGAAACCGCTATCTTTGCAAGGATGGTTCGGTCAAGTGGCTGTCGTGGCGGGTCAATTACGGTAAAACTGAAGGCATTTCCTATGCCACCGCCCGCGACATTACCGATAAGAAGCGGGCGGAGGAGGCGTTGCACGAGCGCGAGGAGCAGCTTCGGGTGATCTTCGACACTTCCCAGGCCGGGATTATTCAGGTTGATCCCCAAGGGACGATCCTCTTTGCCAACAACCGCATGGCGGAAATGTTCGGCATGCCGCTCGGGCAGTTGATCGGCAGCTCCTATCCTGAGCATCTCTTTACAACGGAACAACAGACCGGCAATGCCCTTATGGGGCAACTGATCCGCGGAGATGTTCAGGAGGTGGCGGTCGAACGTCATTATCTGCGGGCGGACGGCAGTGATTTCTGGGGTTTTCTCTCCGGAAAACGTCTCGTAAATCCGGATGGTTCATTAAAAGCCCTGGTCGGGATTATTGCCGACCTGACCGAGCAAAAAAAACTGCAGGAACAACTCACCCAGGCCCAGAAGATGGAATCGGTGGGACGACTGGCGGGCGGTGTAGCCCATGACTTCAACAACATGCTGAACGTGATCCTCGGCCATGCGGAACTGGCCCGGATGAAGGAGGTTCTCACCCCGCCACTACGCGAGCATCTTGAGCAGATACAGAAAGCCGCCGAACGTTCCGCCGATATTGTCCGTCAACTTCTCACCTTTGCCCGCAAACAGACCGTGACGCCCAAGGTGCTCGACCTGAATGAAACCGTCGACAGCATGCTCAAGATGCTCAGGCGGCTGATCGGCGAGGAGATCGATCTGGTCTGGCGGCCCGAAAGAGAGCTGTGGCCGATCCGGATGGACTCCTCGCAGATCGACCAGCTCCTGGCCAATCTCTGCATCAATGCCCGGGACGCCATCACCGGCGTCGGCAGAATCACCATTGAAACCGGAAACAAAATCTTTGATGCCGCCTTTTGCTCCAGACATAATGGTTATGTTGTCGGGGAGTATGTCGTGCTCACCGTCAGTGACGACGGGAGCGGTATGGACAAAGAGACCCGCCAGCATATTTTTGAACCGTTTTTCACGACCAAAGAAGTGGGACAAGGCACCGGACTCGGGCTGGCCATGGTCTACGGCATCATCAAGCAGAATGCCGGATTCATCGACGTCTACAGTGAGCCGGATCAAGGCACGAGCTTCAAAATCTACCTGCCCCGCTGTCCGGGCGAGGAGGAATCGGCTGAGACGGCCCGACCGCCGGAACCGGCCGCACGCGGCCAGGAGACCGTGCTGTTGGTTGAAGATGAACCGGTCATTCTCGATCTGGGCAAGGAGTTACTGGAAATGCAGGGGTATCGGGTGCTGACGGCCGCTACGCCGGGCAAAGCCATCCGTCTGGCCGAGGAGCACTGCGGCGAGATTCATCTGTTGCTGACCGACGTCATCATGCCGGAAATGAACGGTCGGGAACTGGCCCAAAAACTCCTCTCTCTTTATCCCGGCCTCAAGTGCCTGTTCATGTCGGGCTACACGGCCGACATCATTGCCCACCACGGCGTGCTGGATGAAGGGGTACACTTTCTTCAAAAGCCGTTCTCATTAGATGCCCTGGCGGCCAAGGTGCGCGAGGCATTGGATCAGTGACGCTGATGTTAGCCCTTCAGGAGCTTTGCAATTGACCGTCAAGCAGCAACAATTCAACGCCGCTATGGCGCGCTTCAATCGCGGCCGGGGTTATGTGGGGTTTGGCTGGCTGGTCGCCACCGTCAATATCAGCTTGCAACTCTACCTGCTGGTGAACGTCTGGCCGCTGGGCGTTGGCCCACTGCAGCAGGGACTGGTGCTGATCGTCGCCTGGTTTGTCACCGACTTCGTTAACGGTCTCATCCATATGGTCATGGATAACTACGACGACTACGAATCACTGGTCGGGCCGCTGATCGCCAACTTTCACCTCCACCACAAGATCCCTCAGTACCGCAAGAATCCGCTGCCGGTCGTCTACTTCCTCGAATCGGGAGCGAAAGTCTGGCTGATCGGCTATCTCTCCCTGGTCGCACTGGCACTGCCGTTGTTGCAATCGACGCCGTTCCTCGCCTGGCTGCTGGTCTACGTCGGAATTTTTTCCTGTGTGGCCGAAGTTTCCCACTATCTCTGTCACAGCTCCATGTCCCCGCTCGCCTGCCGCCTCGGCAACTACGGCATCCTTCTCGGCAAGCGCCACCACGCCCGCCACCACCTGCACAACAACGTCAGCTACGCCTTTCTCAACGGCCTCACCGACCCTCTCATCGACCCCATCGCCCGGCGCCTTTATCCCGGGTACAAGTTCACCACCGATTTCCACTTTGCCGCCTACACTCCGCCCGACCTGGAGAGACGATGACATTTCCCTCCCCCTTTTCCCCTTGCCAGCGGCCAGCGATACAGGTAGGTTACGGCAAAAATCCCCCTCACCCGGCCTGCAGCCACCCTCTCCCTCATGGAGAAGGTGCCCCGAAGGGGCGAATGAGGGGGGAAAGTTTGAATCACGGCAAATCTTAATCGTCAGTTGCTAAAGGAAGATCGCATGGAAGAATTTGCTCTCGCCGGCCACGAATTTATCGAGCTGCACAAACTGTTGAAGGTCACTTCCGTCGCCTTGAGTGGCGGCGAGGCCAAAGTGATGGTCGCCGAGGGACTGGTGACGGTCGATGGCGTCGTGGAATTGCGCAAGCGTTGTAAAATCCATTCGGGGCAGACCGTCGAATGCAACGGCACGACGATCACAGTGGTGGCTTAAGTGAGCGAAGAGGTGACTCCGGCGCCCGATGCCCTGTTGCGACTGGTACGGACGAAGATGCCCTTTGGCCGCTATGCCGGCACCGCCCTGGTCGATCTCCCCGAGCCGTATGTGGTCTGGCTGGCCGGACAGGAACTCCCGGCCGGGGAACTCGGTCGTATGTTGATGGAAGTCTACGAAATCAAGGTTAATGGTCTTGAATACCTCTTCAAATCGATCCCCCGCTGAACTCCCCTGGCAGGCCGGCACGACGCCGCTGATGCTCGCCCCGCTGCAGGGGGTGACTAACCGCGCCCTGCGCGCCTGCTTTATCGATTGCGTCCGCCCTGATGTCGTTTTTACCGAATTCATGCAGGCGCGCAATCAGGGAGCCAAAGCCCTTTCGGCTGCGGATCGCCGTGAGGCCGGCGCGATGCATGGCGATGTCCCTCTCGTTGCCCAGCTTATCGGTCACCGTCCCGAGGTTCTGGTATTGGCGGCACAGACGGCGCAGGCTGCCGGTGCTCGCCATCTCAACTTCAATCTCGGCTGCCCCTTTGGCCGTCATACCACCGGCCTCAGTGGCGGCGCCCTCCTCAGCCGCCCCGAACTCCTCCCCGAGATCCTCTTCGCCCTGCGCGCGGCGATTCACGGCAGCTTCTCGATCAAGCTGCGCGCCGGCTATGATGATCTCGAACAGATCTTTTCTCTCCTCCCCCTCTTCGAAGCCGCGCAGGTCGACTTCCTGATCCTCCACCCCCGCACCGTTGTGCAGAAGTATGGCGGGAGTGCCGACCACGCTGTCACCGCCAGGGTGGTGCAAAGCACCGTCCTGCCGGTCATCGCTAACGGCGATATTGTCTCGGCGGCGCAGGGGCGGCAGATTCTTGCCGCCAGCAATGCTGACGGTTTGATGCTCGGCCGCGGCGCCATCGCTGACCCCCATCTCTTTAGTCGTCTGCGAGGGGTGGCGCCGGAGGAACCGTCGGAGGGGGAATTACTCCGGGAGTTTGCCGACTACCTCGGCGATCTGCTGACGCGCTATGAGTCCCTCTTCTGCGGCGAGCAGCAGATCCTCGCCAAGCTCAAGGAGGTGCCGGCTTTTGTGACAGACTCACGCCTCCTTCCTCTGGCGCAGCAGCTGCGCCGTACCCGCACCCTGCAGGATTTCCGCGCACTTTTATTGCCCCGGTAATTGCGCTGTTCGCACCGAAGAGAATTTTTTAATATTAGTCGGTCCCAGCTTGACACCACCTGAAAAAACAGATATTTATGAGAAAAATTAAAGAACGATCGAGCACCGTCGCAAAACCAGAGCAATCTGGTGACGCAAAGCCACGGGTCCTGAATAAGGATGGCCGGGTTGCCTGCCGCACGCAGCCCCGCTTACCCCTTCGGATAAAGCCCACTTCTTTTTCAAGAGTGGGCTTTATTTTCTTGTGCGCCCCCGTTCTCTTGGAGGCGGCATGCCAGAGGGTGGCAACTTAAGGGATGTTCTTCAAGCAGCGGAGTGCCCCCTGACAAGGATCTTCAGATGATTGTAAAAATAAAGAATAAGATGACTCTGGCGGTTTCGGCCCTGGTTTTCTCGCTGATGTTTGTTACGGCCTGGTCCTCTCTGCTCTACTTTGAACGCGAGATCAAGGCGAGTGTGACGCGGCAGCAGTATGCTCTGGTTTCGTCAACAGCCCACGCGATAGAAAGGAGTCTCCTTGAAAGCCAGTCCATGACCCAGTCTCTGGCCAAACTGATCACACCGGAGATGCTGGCGTCCCCGGAGAAGGCGCAGGAATTTCTCGATAAGCGATTTTATGTCCAGAAACACTTCAGTAACAGCCTGTTCCTGTTCGCCCCTTCCGGCCGGCTCATTGCCGCTTATCCCTCCAGGGTAAACTTTATCGGCGCGGATTTCTCCTTTCGTGACTACCTGAAAAAGACGCTTAAAACAGGGCTTCCCCAGATTTCCGATCCCTTTCTTTCCCGTCAGAAACCCTCTGTTCCGATCCTCATGTTCACCGCCCCGGTGCGCGATGCCGCCGGCCAAATTCAGGCAGTCTTAGGCGGGGCGGTCGATCTCTCCAGTCAGGATACGTTTAATTCTCTGGGACAAAAGATGGAGGGACAGGGCTATTTTCACCTGTATAGCAAGAACAACAGGACCTTCATTGCCCATCATGACCAGAGCCAGATCCTCGAACAGGTCGCTGTCGGGACGAATCCGCTCTTTGATCAAGCTGTCGCCGGTTTTGAGGGGACGGTAGAGGGGACCACAACCTGCGGCCTTGAGGCTCTCATCTCGACGGTTCAGCTCAAAACGGTCGACTGGGTTCTGGAAGCCGGTTACCCCCTGGAAGTGGCATATGCCCCGCTTGCCAAGGCAAAGCGTTACTTCATTATCGGCGGCGGGGCCGCGGTTCTGGCAACTCTGTTCCTTGTCCGCTTCCTCATGTCCTTCATGCTTGCGCCGCTATTGAGGTTCACCCGACAGGTGAGAGAAATGACGGAACCGGAAGCACCCCGCCTGCCGGTACAAATCGCTTCACGCGACGAAGTCGGCTTGCTGGCGGAAGCATTTAACCGCATGCTGGTCGAGATCAATCATGAGAAAGCCGCCCTGCGGGAGCAGTTGAGCTTCTCCCGATCCCTGATGAATACCATCCCCATTCCGGTCTGCTACAAGGATGCCCAGGGGAGCTATCTCGGCTGCAACAGCGCTTTCGAAAGTTTTATGGCGATCAAGCAGGAAGAACTGGTCGGCAAATGTCTTCACGAAATAATGCCAAGAGAAGTGGCTGATACCTTTATGGCATCGGAGCAGAAGGTTCTGTCGGAAGAGGGGATTCACCTCTCCGAAGGCTCCTTTTTTGCCGCGGATGGTTTTCGCCATCATGTCCTGTTTTATAAGACGGCCCTTACCGGTCCTGACGGCTTGCCGACAGGCTCCATCGGCGCCATGCTCGATATAACCGAACAAAAGAAGAGCCAAGCACTTCTTCAGGAGATAGCCGGCACGGTCTCCAGCGCGGTCGGTACATTGTTCTTCCACTCCATGGTTCACTTTCTCGCAGAAACGTTGCGCGCAGATTTTGTCTTTATCAGCAGGATCGTTCCGGAGCGACCGGAGATGGCGGAGACCCTGGCAGTCTTTGACCACGGTGCCCCCGGCGGAAACTTCTGCTACCCCTTGCAGTGGACCGCCTGTGATTATGAGGTTGATTCCGGGAGCGTTTTCCCCTTCCGATGGATGCGCGATATCTATCCGGATAATCCTTGTTTTTCGGAGATGAATATTGAAAATTGTATCGGCAGCACGATAACGGATACTTCCGATAATGTGATCGGCTTCCTGTTTATTCTCAGCGCCAAGCCCTTGAAAAATGTCGTACTGGCAGAGTCACTGCTGAAGATCTTTGTCAGTCGGGCCGGGGCGGAATTGCAGAGAGTCAGCGCTGAGGCAGAACTATTGAAATCGTATGATTTCTGCCTCAGCCTCTTTGAAGAGTTTCCGGCGCTGATCTGGCGCTCCGGGCTCGATGCCCGCTGTAACTATTTCAACGGTACCTGGCTGAGATTTGCCGGACGATCCCTGGAGGAGGAGCTTGGCGATGGGTGGATCGAGCGGGTCCATCCCGATGATCGGGAGGGCTTAAAATCGATGTATTTTTCGGCCTTTGCCGAGCGTCGGGAATTCCAGACGGAATATCGGCTGCGTCGTCTCGACGGTGAATACCGCTGGTTTATGAGCATCGGGCGGCCGTTTAACGGTCTGGACGACCGGTTTGCCGGCTATATCGGCGCCTGTTTCGACCGGACGGACGAAAAACTGACAGAGGACGGACTCTGGACCATGTCTGGAGCCATAGAACAGAATCCCTCGGCCATCCTGATCACCGATGCCAAAGGAATTGTCCGCTATGCCAACCGGAAATATTGCGACCTGACCAGCTTCGACCTTGATCATGTCATCGGATATGACCTGACCGCGGTGACCAGTGTGATGCCGGAACTCGGTGAACTGCTGGTGGCAGCAGTCACTTCCGGGCGGGAAAATCAGGGAGAATTTTTGGGGAGAAAGGGCGCGGATGATGAATATTGTGCTGTGGCCCGCACCTCGCCGATCATTAACAGCAAGGGAGAAATCAGTCATTTTTGCCTGACGATGGAAGATGTTACCGAGCGGAAAAGGCTCGAAAACCAGCTTCGGCATTCCCAGAAGATGGAGGCGGTCGGAACGCTGGCGGGGGGCGTTGCCCACGACTTCAACAACATCCTGACGGCCATCATGGGCTACGGCGAGTTGATCAAGCTCAAAGCCGCGGCGGACAGCCCGATACGTCCTCCTCTGCAGAAACTCCTGGCCGCGGCAGACCGGGCTGCCACCCTGACCCGGAATCTGCTGACCTACAGCCGGAAGCAACCCCTTACCACGCTGTCGGTCGATGTCAATGTCATTGTCAATAATGTCGCTAGCTTGCTGGCACGATTGCTGCGCGAAGATATCGAGTTCGTCCTTTTCCCCGCTGAATATCCCCTGACAATCGAAGCCGACAGCTCACAGATCGAGCAGGTCCTGATGAATCTGGCGACCAATGCCCGCGATGCCATGCCGGAGGGAGGGATTCTCCAGATTCGTACCAGCCGTGCCAATCTGGACACAGTGTTTATCAAGGCCCATGGTTACGGAGAAGAAGGACCCTATGCCCGGATTACCGTTTCGGATAATGGCCAAGGCATGGATGACACGGTTAAGACAAAGATCTTTGAGCCGTTCTTCACCACCAAGGAGGTCGATAAGGGGACCGGCCTGGGACTCTCGATTGTCTACGGCATCATCAAGCAGCATAAAGGTTTTATCAATGTCTACAGTGAGCCGGGGAAAGGAACCACCTTTACCATCTGCCTGCCTCTTAGCAATCAACGGGTGGAGGAGTGTGCCGCGGAGATGGCAGCCCCCTTTGTCTGCACCGGCGATGAAACCCTGCTACTGGTAGAGGATGATGAGGCCATAAGGGGCATGCTGTGTGAGGTTCTCATGCAAAATGGCTATACGGTGATCGAGGCAAGCGACGGCGTGGATGGGGTGCAGAAGTTTCGCGACTATCCCGAAAGAATCGCCATGGTCATTCTTGATGTCGTGATGCCAAAAAAGAACGGCCGGGCTGCTTACGATGAAATCCTGAAGATCCGCCCCGGCACAAAGGCTCTCTTTATGAGCGGTTATACCGCCGATATGCTGGGCGCCGAAAACATGCTGGAGGAAGGGCTCAACTTCATCTCCAAGCCAATTTTGATCGACAATCTGCTCAGAAAAATCCGGGAGGTACTTGCAGCATGACAAAAATAAGCCGGTCCAAAATTCTTTTTGTCGATGATGATAGTTATCTGCTCGACAGCATCTCCGAACTTCTCGAATGCAATGGATACGATGTCATTTCCTGCCGTAATGGTAGGGATGCATTCGAACAATTTCTCTCCGCACCGGTGGATGTTGTTCTGACGGACATCAACATGCCGATCATGACCGGGATAGAGCTTCTTGAAAAAATTCAGGCTGTTGACCAGGAAACACCGGTCCTTTTGACAACCGGTTTTGCTGAACTGAACATGGCGGTTGACGCTATAAAAATGGGGGCCTTCGACTTCATCCTTAAACCGTACCAGTTGCCTTACCTGCTTCATTCTCTCGAAAAAGGAATCAGCAGTAAAAGAATGAAGCAGGTAGAGAAAGATTATCGGATTGAGCTGGAAACGACCGTCAGGCAGCGGACGCAGGAGCTCACGACTGCACTGCAACAGGTAACACAGATGAGCAAGGTCATCATTGAGCGGTTGACTGCGGCTGCGGAGCTCCGCGACGAAGATACCGGTCTGCATATTTCGAGAATCGGTATTTACTCCAATATCCTTGCCCGGGCGCTCGGCATGCCCGAGGAATTCATTGAATCAATCACTCTCGCCAGTGCCATGCATGACGTCGGAAAGATCGGGATCCCAGATGCCATTCTCCTTAAGCCTGGCCCGCTGACTGCCGAGGAATTCGAGATCATCAAGACTCACACCACAATAGGGGCAAAAATTATCGGTGGAACCTCCTTCCCGGTCCTGCAGATGGCCACAGAGATTACCTTGACTCATCACGAGCGATGGGCCGGCACCGGCTACCCGCAGGGTCTGCGTGGCGAGGAGATTCCCATGGCAGGGAGAATCGTCATGCTTGCTGATCAATATGATGCCCTGCGCAATTCGCGCCCGTACAAGCCTGCTTTTGACCACGACAAGACCTTTCGAATCATTAGTGAAGGAGACGGAAGAACCATGCCGGGACATTTCGACCCCCGTGTTTTGCAGGCATTCATTTCCAGCGCGGCTTTCTTTGAAGCAACCTACAACGCCGAAATAGATTCTCATGCGGGATAACCGGAGAATTTGAAGGCATTTAAACCACTCCGTGGTAAAGTTTTTGTGTGAAAACCAACGGTTGTCCGGGGAGGTCAGGATGAAGGTCTTTGTTACGGGTGGGAGTGGTTTTGTCGGCATGGAAATCATTCGTCAACTGCTGGCGGCGGGGCATGAAGTGCGCGCGTTGGTGCACAGCAAGTCAGCCACTTCCTCCGATCCGCAGCTGGAGATCTGGCCGGGGGACGCAACCCGGTCCGAGACATTAAAGGGGGCGCTGGCGGGGTGCGAAGCGGTGATCCATCTCATCGGCATCATTCGTGAATTCCCGGACAAGCAGGTGACCTTCCAGCGCTTGCACATCGACGCCACCCGCAATATCCTTGCCGCTGCCGGGGAGCAGGGGATCAAACGTTATCTGCATATGAGTTCTAACGGCACCCGCCCGGACAGCGTGGCCGAGTACCACAAAAGCAAATGGGCCGCCGAAGAACTGGTACGCGCTGCCGGCCTTGCTACCACCATCTTCCGCCCGTCGGTGATCTTCGGTCCCGGCGATGCCTTTGTTAATATGCTCGCTACCATCATCCGTCGCACCCCGATCGTGCCGGTGATCGGCGATGGTGAATACCAGATGACGCCGGTGGCGGTCGGTAATGTCGCGACCGGTTTTGTCCGCGCCCTGACTCAGCCCGAAAGTAGCGGTGAAATTTATCACTGCGGCGGCCCGCAGACCCTGACCTATAACGAACTCCTCGATACGATCGCCCGTGTCCTCGGGCGCAACGGAATCACCCGCATTCACCAGCCCGTCCTGATGATGCGCAGCCTCTCCAATCTCCTCGAAAAGATGAGCTTCTTCCCCATCACCAGCGGCCAGTTGACGATGCTCCTTGAGGGCAATGTCTGCGATCCGCAGCCCTGGGCGCAAACCTTCCGCATCGAATTGACCCCCTTTGAAGAAGGGATACGCCGCTATCTGCATTAGGTGGAAGCGTAATCGGGTTGCCTCTTTTTTCAGCGGCAGCGGCGCATTTTATTGCAGGGGCGGGATGTGCAGAAATGGGATTTTATTGTAACCGTCAGATTTTAATGTAAATTTTTCTCGGCACAACAATTGAAATTACCTCTTCGTCGGCAATGGCGCCGCGCCCCAGACGAGGAGGTCTAGATAATGGAGAGTTCAGTTCAATCCCTGACGCACGCTGGTGATGTGCTCTTTTTGCTCCTTGGCGCCATCATGGTTTTTGCCATGCACGCCGGTTTTGCTTTTCTTGAAGTCGGTACGGTTCGGAAGAAGAACCAGACCAACGCCTTTGTCAAGATCCTCACCGACTGGTCGGTCTCGACCGTCGTCTATTTTGCCATCGGTTTTCCCCTCGCTTACGGTATCAACCACTTCGTGCCGATTTCGACCCTCCTTGGCGAGACGCAGGGGTACGATCTGGTGCGCTTCTTCTTCCTCCTTTGCTTTGCCGCCTGTATCCCGGCGATTATCTCCGGCGGTATTGCCGAGCGCGCCCGCTTCTGGCCGCAGGTGATTGCCGGGGCGATCTTTGCCGGACTGACTTACCCCCTCTTTGAGTCGCTGATCTGGGGACAGAACTCCTCGGGTCTGCAAGGCTTCTTTACGGCAACCTTTGGCGCCCCCTTTCATGACTTTGCCGGCAGCGTTGTCGTCCACTCGATGGGCGGCTGGCTGGCTCTGCCGGCGGTCCTCATCCTCGGTCCGCGCATGGGGCGCTTTGTGCGCGGCAAGAGCCAGCCGATTCCGATCAGCAGCATCCCCTTTCTTGCGCTGGGCAGCTGGATTCTTGCCATCGGCTGGTTCGGTTTTAATGTCATGAGCGCGCAGAGTCTGGGCGGGATCTCCGGTCTGGTCGCGGTCAATTCCCTCCTGGCCATGGTCGGCGGCGTCCTCTTCGCCCTGGTCGCCGGCAAGAATGATCCCGGTTTTATCCATAACGGCGCCCTTGCCGGCCTCATCGCCATCTGTGCCGGCTCGGACATTGTTCATCCGGTCGGGGCCTTCTTTGTCGGCGGTATCGGCTCGTTGATCTTTGTCTATGGTTTTCAGTGGGAGCAGGAGAAGTTGAAGATTGACGATGTCCTCGGTGTCTGGCCGCTGCACGGCATGATCGGTAGCTGGGGCGGTATTGCCGCCGGCATCTTCGGTCTGCCGGCCCTGGGCGGCCTCGGCGGTGTGAGTTTTCTGTCCCAGTTGAGCGGCACTGTGCTGGCAATTATTTATGCCCTTGTCACCGGCGTCCTCGTCTATTGGACTCTCAATAAGACGATGGGGCTGCGGCTCACTCAGGAAGAGGAATTCCGTGGCAGCGACCTTTCCGTGCACAATATTCATGCTTATCCCGAGGAGACGGTCAAGTAGCGAAGCCCGGAGGCTGGAGATAAAAACAGGGTCCGCTTGCAGCCGCAAGCGGACCCTGTTTTTATTGGTGGGGTAGCGATTCCCTGTCTTGTTCGTAGATTTTGTCAAAGTCATCCTTGATCTCGTTGAAGATCGCCAGAATTTCCGGATCAAAGTGTTGCGGCGCAGTGCGTCCATCTCCGTGCAGGATGATCCGGCAGGTCGCGGCATGATCGATGGCCTCTTTGTAGATGCGCGGGTTGCGAAGGGCATCGTACTGATCGGCCAGGATAACAATGCGCCCGACCAAGGGGATCTCTTCACCGCGCAGTCCCCTGGGGTAGCCGCTGCCATCCCAGCGTTCGTGATGGGTGGCGGCAATTTTAGCCCCCATCTGCAGGATCCGGTGGGAAGAGCCGCTGAGGATGCGTTCACCGATGCTGGTATGTTCCCTGACCGCCGCGAATTCGTCGTCACTCAGCTTCCCCGGCTTGAGCAGGATTGAATCGGCAATACCGATTTTGCCGATGTCGTGCATGCTGCTGGCGATGGCAATCGCTGCGATGAATTCATCGTCCATTCCCAGAGCTTCGGCGATCCGCCGGGCATAGGCACTGATACGGTTGATATGGAGTCCGGTCTCGGCGTCGCGCATCTCGACGGCAGAGGTCAGGCGTTTGATAATCTCATGACTTAAGCGGGTAATCTCGCCGAGGGCGTCATTCAGTTCGGCAGTACGCCGGGCAACGGTCTGTTCCAACTCGCTTTTGTAATGTGTCTCAATCTGGGTGAGGCGCTTGTAGTTAACCCCTTTTTCAATAGCGTTGAGCAGGGCGGGGGGGCGATAGGGTTTGATGATGAAGTCGAACGCCCCTTTTTGAATCGCTTTAACGGCGACATCCAGGTCGGCGTATGCGGTCATGAGCAAAACCGGGGTGGAGTTGTCAAGAAAACGAATCTTTTCTAAAAGTTCAATGCCGTCCATCTCCGGCATATTGATGTCGGTGAGGACCAGGTCGACCGGCTCGCGGACAAACTCTTTGACTGCATCCTGACCGCTGGCAAAGGGGTGGACAATAAAGCCGTATTCGCGCAGGAGTGCGGTGACGCTCTCCAGGACAAAACGGTCATCGTCGACAATAAAGATTTTTCCCGCTGTTTTACTTGCCGGCATGCATCACCTCGCGAATCTTCATCAATAAATCCTTGGGCGTAAATGGTTTCGACAAAAAGTTCATATCGTTTGCCACTCCTCCCTGTAGCTCGACCTTTTCGTCATCGTAGCCGCTGCAGAAAAGGGCCTTGATTGTTGGGTCGATACGGCGTACGGCATCATAGACTTCGCGCCCCTTGAGTTTTGGCATCATCACATCAAGCAGGAGCAGATCGATATTTTCGCGGTGCCGATGGTAAAGGTCGATGGCTTCCTGGCCGTCGCGGGCAGCGAGGACGACATAGCCGAATTCTTCGAGAACATCCTGCATCATGAAGCGAGCGGTGTCGCTGTCTTCGGCCAACAGGATGATCGCCCGCTCGTTTCTCTTGTCCTCTTCCATTGTCGGTAGAGGGACAAGCCTTTCCGGGGCGGCAGTAACCAGCGGGAAGTAGATCTCGAAGGTCGTGCCGCTGCCGATAGTGCTGCGGCAGATGATATAGCCGTGATGTTTTTTGATGATGCCGTAGACGATGGAGAGACCGAGGCCGGTTCCCTTGCCGACTTCTTTGGTGGTGTAGAAGGGCTCGAAGATTCGTTTGATAATCTCCTGATCCATCCCCTGACCATTGTCGGTAAAGTTGAGCAGGGCATAATCACCCGGTTGTAAAAAACCATGCGCCTGAGCAGAAGCGGGATCAAGAGTAAGGGCGGTGGTGGTGATGACAATTTCCCCTCCCGCGGGGAGAGCATCGCGGGCATTGGTTGTCAGATTCATCAGGACCTGTTCGATCTCGACACTGTCGGCTACGATCGGCAAAGTGCACGAGGTGGATTCAAGCCGCAGGGAGAGGTCTTCGCTGATTAGACGGCTCAGCAATTGTTCGATCCGCTTGGGAACCTCATTTAAATCGATAACACGGGGATTGGAGACCTGCTTGCGGCTGAAGGCGAGGAGCCCCTGGGTCAGTCTGGCGCCGCGCTCAGCGGTCTCCATGATCTGTTCGGCACTCTTCTTCAGGGGACTGTTGGCCGGCAGTTTGATGTGCATGATGCTGGCGTAACCGATGACTGCCGTCAGGATATTGTTGAAGTCGTGAGCGACGCCACCGGCGAGTTGGCCGATGGCATCCATCTTCTGCGCGTGGCGTAACTGCCCCTCGAGTTCCTTGCGCTCGCTGATATCTTCCTTGATGGCGATGAAGTGGGTAATCGTCCCGGCTTCGTCCCGGATCGGTGCAATCAGCGCTTCTTCCCAGTAAAGCTCACCGTTCTTTTTGCGATTATGAAATTTCCCCCGCCATTCCCCCCCGGACAGAATCGTTTGCCATAATTCCTCATACGCTTTGCTGCTGGTCTCACCGGATTTAAGGAGGTTCGGGGTTTTGCCGACAAGGTCCTCCCGCGTGTAGCCGGTGAGGGAGGTGAAGTGCGGATTGACATACTCAATGATGCCGTTGCGATCGGTAATCAAAATAGAGACGGGACTCTGTTCGACCGCGACCGAGAGCTTGCGCAGGTGAGCTTCGTTCCTTTTGCGTTCGCTGATATCACGGGCGACGGCGAGGATGACTTTCTCCCCCTCAAAGAGAATCAGTCGGGCATTGACTTCGACCGGCAGGGGGAGGGCTCCCTTGCAGCGATGTTTGCTTTCAAAGCTTGCTGCGCCCTTGTCTATGACTTCGGCAATGCGCTCCGCCACGAAATGTCCCCTCTCGGTGGCGTCAAATGCTGTCATCGGTTGGCCGATCATTTCCCCATGGCTGAAGCCGTAACGCAGGCAGGCTTCGTCATTGGCAACGAGGATGATCCCGTTGCTATCGACAATAAAAATGGCATCACTGGCTTCTTCAAAGAAGAGCCGGAACTTCTCTTCGCTGGCAAAGAGAGCTGCTTCCGCCTCTTTCCACAGGGTAATATCGAGAAAGCTGCCGCGCACACCAACAAATTCGTTGTGCTTATTATAGACCGGACGACAGAGGTGATTGACCCAGCGAGTCTCGCCGTCGGCGGTGACGATGCGGAATTCCTGAGGTATGCCGAATTCCTGTGTATTCGCGCGCAGACAGTGCTGCTCCCAGCTCGAAAGGTCAAGGGGGTGGATCATGCGATTCAAGAGGTCGGGGTGTGAATAAAAATCGGTGCAGGGATAGCCGGTCAAATTTTGGCAACTCGGTGAAACGTAGTGCATGCGTTGACGATCCGGCGCAATCCAGAAGACCATCTCCGCGGAGGCGTCGACAACGGTGCGATACAGGACTTCGCGACTGGCGAGCTCGTCCTGCTGGCGATCGACTTCCTTGATCAGGGCGTTGAAAGCGGCACCGAGAATCGCGAGCTCATCTTCTCCCTTCACCGGAAAGATCCGGTCATTTCCAGTTTTTTGCGCAAGGGTTTTAACATGCTCAGTCAATTGTACGATCGGTGTGGTGAAGCCGTGCAGGTAGTGTCGGGTCACTCCGAAGGTTGAAATTAAAAGAATAAAGATGATCTGGAACTGATATCCGGAAATTGCCTGATGGATGTAATCCTGGAGCAGAGAGTCTATTAAAAAGAGGAGGATGCCTACGGCGAGAGTGATCGCCAATGGAAAGAGGATGGTGAGCCTTGTTTTCAGGGTCAAGCGGGGAAAGAACATTTTTTAGCCGTTTCATGGTGAATTTAATCTTTACTATAACACAGTTCTAAAATTATTCAGAAGATATATTTTCTGTATTCCCTGGGGCAAAAGAATGAAAGTGTGTCAATATTTGATTTAATTCTCCGGGCAACGCGTGTATTCTTGCGCCACATTGGTTGCCTGCTTGCAAGTGTGATGAATCAGCCCCTGCCAGGAAAGGAATGCCCATGCTCCAACTCAACGATTCCGGACTGTTCCGCCAGTCATGTTTGATCAACGGCCAGTGGGTCGCAGCCGAGAATGGTCAAACGATTCCAGTGACCAATCCTGCCACCGGCGCTGTTCTCGGCACTGTCCCCAGACTCGGGGCCAATGAGACGCGTCAGGCCATCCTTGCTGCCAACGCTGCTTATCCGGCCTGGCGGGCAAAGACTGCCAAAGAGCGTTCTAAAATACTCCGTCGCTGGTACGAACTGATGCTCGAACATCGTGAAGATCTGGCGATCATTCTCACCGCCGAGCAGGGCAAGCCCTTGGCGGAGGCGCGGGGCGAGATCGACTATGCCGCTGCCTATTTCGAGTGGTTTGCCGAAGAAGCCAAGCGCATTTACGGCGATGTCATCCCCCCTTCCGCGGCTGACAAGCGTATCGTCGTCCTCAAGGAACCGGTCGGCGTCTGCGCGGCGATTACCCCCTGGAATTTCCCATCGGCGATGATTACCCGCAAGGCCGGGGCGGCCCTGGCGGCTGGCTGTCCGATGATTGTCAAGCCGGCAAGTGCCACCCCCTATTCTGCCCTGGCTCTGGCGGAGCTGGCGAATCGCGCCGGGATTCCGGCCGGTGTCTTTAATGTCGTCACCGGTTCTGCGAGCGCCATCGGCGGCGAACTGACCGCCAATCCGATCGTGCGCAAGCTGACCTTTACCGGCTCGACGGAGATCGGCAAGGAGCTCATGGCGCAGTCGGCGGCGACGATGAAGAAGCTGTCGATGGAGCTCGGCGGCAATGCCCCCTTTATCGTCTTTGATGATGCTGATGTCGATGCGGCGGTAACCGGGGCGATCGCCTCCAAGTATCGCAACACCGGCCAGACCTGCGTCTGCACCAATCGTTTTCTCGTGCAGGACGGAATTTACGACACCTTTGCCGCCAAGCTGGCGACGGCAGTCAGCGCCCTGCGGGTCGGCGACGGGCTTCAGGGGGTGACGGAACAAGGACCTCTCATCGACGCCGAGTCAGTAGCCAAGGTCGAGGAACATATCGCCGACGCTGTCGCCAAAGGCGCGAAGATCCTCTGTGGCGGTGCGCGGCATGAACTCGGGGGAAATTTCTTTGCGCCGACCATTCTCGTCGATGTCACGGCGGCGATGGCGGTGGCGCGGGAAGAGACCTTCGGGCCGGTCGCTCCCCTCTTCCGTTTTAAGACGGAAGAGGAAGCGATTGTTTTAGCGAACGACACTGAATTTGGTCTGGCCGCCTACTTCTATAGTCGCGACAATGCCCGGGTGTGGCGGGTCGCCGAAGCGATCGAGGCGGGAATGGTCGGGATCAACACCGGCCTTATCTCTAACGAAACCGCTCCCTTTGGCGGGGTCAAGCAGTCCGGGAACGGCCGCGAGGGTTCGAAATACGGTCTTGACGATTTTCTCGAAATCAAATATCTCTGCATCGGTGGTATTTGATAGGTTGATGGTAGGGGCGCCCCTTGTGGGTGCCCTGCTTTTTTGTGCGCCCACCAGGGGTACCCCTACAAAATAATCTGGAACATACCCTTTTAATGGATATCTATCGCCAGGAAGATTTGCGTTTGCGCCGGCATCTGCCGGTACTCGCCTGCTGGTCGGCGGGTGGCTTCAGCCATCAGGCCCGGGGGATTATTCACGCGCTCGACAGTCGCACGGTGACGGTCAAACTCCTTGAAGGGCCTGGCAATCGCGGTCAATATGCCCGCGGCGCGCTCCTCGTCCTGCCGCGTTTTGCTGATCAGACGGCCTGGAGTTCGACTCTCTGTGTTCGACTCTGTCCGGAGCGGTCCCGCCGGACCCGTTAGTCCTTTTTCGCATAATTCTTTTGTCATCTTCCGCCCATCCCTGCTATTATCCCCCCCTTTGCGTCGACAACTTAAAATTCTGAAGGGAGATGTATGAGTTCTCAGCATGCATCCGAATCGACCCTGGGCGGCATGATCAAGGCTCTCGGTCTGGTCTTTGGCGATATCGGCACCAGCCCGATCTATACGCTCACCGTCATCTTCGTCCTCACCAAGCCGACCCTGGTCAATGTCTACGGCATCCTCTCCCTGGTCTTCTGGACCATGACCATCCTCGTCACCATGGAGTATGCCTGGCTCGCCATGAGTCTCGATAAGCGCGGTCAGGGCGGCGAGATCGTGCTGCGTGAAATTATTAATGAAATTTTCAAGAAGGGACGAGTGATCGGCTTTGCCGGCTTCCTCTCCATCCTCGGCGTTTCGCTCCTTCTTGGCGACGGGGTCATCACGCCGGCGATCAGTATCCTCTCGGCGGTCGAAGGGATGCTCCTCATTCCTGCTCTCTCCGGGATGAAGACCGGGATGCTGGTCACCATCGCCGCCCTTATCGCCATGACCCTCTTTCTCTTTCAGTCGAAGGGGACGGATCGCATGGCTGCCATCTTCGGTCCGATCATGCTCTTTTATTTCGGCGCTCTCCTCCTCTCCGGGCTGATTTCGGTGGTGAGCATGCCGGAGATCATCCGCGCCATCAACCCTCTTTATGCTATCGACTTCTTTCGCCATAACGGCCTCGCCTCTTATGTGGTCCTCTCCGAGGTCATCCTCTGCGCCACCGGTGGCGAAGCCCTTTATGCCGACATGGGGCATATCGGCAAAAAACCGATTATCCGCGCCTGGTTCTTTGTCTTCTTCGCCCTCTTTATTAATTACCTCGGGCAGGGGGTCTTCCTTCTGCAACATCCCGACACCCGGAATATCCTCTTCGGGATGGTGCAAGCGCAATCGGCCCTCCTTTACATTCCTTTTCTCCTCTTAACCATCTGCGCGACGATCATCGCTTCGCAGGCGATCATCAGCGGTGTCTTTTCCATTGTCTATCAGGGGATTACCACCCGCTTGATGCCGCTGATGAAGGTCGATTACACCTCGACGCACATCCAGTCGCAGATTTATATCGGCGCCGTGAACTGGATGCTGATGTGTGCCGTCATCTTCGTCATGTTCTTCTTCCAGAAGTCGGAAAATCTTGCCGCCGCGTACGGTATGGCGGTCACCGGTTCGATGACGATTACCGCGATTATGATGATCCTGGTCTTCGTCAAAGCCAATAAGTGGAAAGTTCCGCTGGTGATCCTCATTGCCTGCATCGATCTGGTCTACTTTATCTCGACCTTCTCCAAATTCACGCACGGGGCTTACTGGTCGCTGATCCTCGCCGCCATCCCCTTTGTGACCATTCTTATCTACACCAATGGCCAAAAACGCTTGTACCGCGCTCTTTATCCTCTCGATATGGAGACTTTTCTGACCTCTTACCAACAGATCTATGCGGCCGGCCACATTCGCGGCTGCGCCCTCTTCTTCACCAAAGGACTGGATGTCGTCCCCCCTTATGCCGTGCACACCATCCTCAAATCGAACATCGTCTATGAGCGCAATGTCTTTATCTCGGTGATGCGCACCGATGATCCCTTTGGCCAGGAGGTGCAACTCACGGAGGGGATTTCTACGGGTCTCGATTTTCTTGATATTCATGCCGGATATATGGCGGTCGTCGATATCGAGAAGATTCTCAAGGAACACGCCATCCGTGAAAAGATCATCTTCTACGGCATCGAAGAGATCCATACCAATAACCCCATCTGGCGGGTCTTCTCGCTGCTGAAGAAGATCACCCCCAACTTTGTCCAGTTCAACAAGCTCCCGGCCGGGCGCATGCACGGCGTCGCCACCCGGGTCGAGATGTAGAAGGGACGGCAGGGTTCCCTATGCGCCGATTGATCATTAATGCCGATGACCTCGGCTCCGGAAGCGAACGGGACCGGGGCATCTTCGCGAGTTTTACCGAAGGGATCGTCACCAGCGCTACGCTCCTTGCCACCGGACCGACCTTTGCCAGCGCCGCCGTAACGGCCCGAAAACTCGATCTGCCGCTCGGGGTGCACCTTAATCTCTCGGACGGCATGCCGCTGCGCGGCGCCATCCCCGGTCTCTGTACGGTGGACGGGGCCTTCCCCGGCAAGGCAGGCCTGCGCCGGTTTCTCTCTGCGGAGGAGGTCGATTCCACCCTTCTGTACCGCGAACTGGCGGCACAGATTGAGAAGGTCCTCGCTGCCGGCATCATCCCGGACCATCTCGACGCCCACCAGCACTTCTTCCTTTTTCCTGCTGTCACCGCCGTTATCCTTGCCCTGGCGGCAGATTACACCATTCCTGCCCTGCGTCTTCCTCTGCCTGCTGAGCCGCCTGCTGCCGACCCCGGCGGTGAACTCGGCGCGGAGATGACCCTGTATCGTCGCCTGGCCCCCGCCTTTGTTGAGCAGGTGCGGGGTCGGGGGGTGGTCACCCCCGAGGGTCTCTTCGGCATGCCGCTCCTCGGTCGTCTCAACCTGCAGACCCTCGGCGAAACGTTACAGCACATCCCCGCGGGAAACTGGGAGTTAATGGTGCATCCCGGTTTTCCGGACATGCAATCCCCCTTTTCCGGGACAGGGCGACAGGAGGAGCTTGCTGCTCTTATCTCACCGTCCATCGCTGTTTTTCTGCGTCGCTGCGGTATCACCCCGATCAGCTTCCGGGAACTGTCATGCGCATTCTGATCGTCCTCCCCCGTCAGGAGCGCGCGACCGGCAACGAGGTGACCGCCGCCCGGCATTGCGCCGGGCTCCTCGCCCTTGGCCATGAGGTTGCCCTGGAACGGGTCACCCCCGCCGATGGTGCACGCTTGCGCGCCGCCGCGCGTGCCTTTGCCCCCGATGTCGTTCATCTCCTCCACGCTTATCGCAGCGGCCGTCCCTGGTTGGAGGCCGAACTCGGGAACCTCCCTTGTCTCGTGACCCTCACCGGCACCGACATCAATGCTGGTATCGAGACCCTTGAGGAAGGGCCGATCATCAATCGCGTCCTGGCCACCGCCGGGAAGATCATCACCCAGAATCCCCTGACCGCTGTGCGTCTGCGCCACGAGTTTCCCCTCCTGGCCGACAAGATCGCGTATCTGTCGGCGGGGATAGTTCTCGGCAGCGCGCCGTCCCCTGTGAACCGCGACGAGTTGGTGCCGCCGGAGGTCACCCTCTTCCTTCACCCTGCCGGGATCCGTCCGGTCAAGGGGAACCGGGCGCTCCTTGACCTTTTCGACCCCCTGGCGGCGGAAGGCCTTCCTTTCGCTGTCGCTTTCTGCGGTCCCACCCCTGACACCACCTATAGTGCTGATTTCTTTGCTGCTATGGCGCACCGCTCCTGGGCCCGTTATCTCGGCGTTATCCCCCCCGCGGCCATGCCCGCCACCCTGCGACAGGTCGACATCGTTCTCAATAATTCACAGAGTGAAGGACTCCCCAATATCCTGCTCGAAGCTGATTCCCTCGGGGTGCCGATGCTGGTCAGGGACATCCCCGGCAATGCCGCCGTTGTTAAAGAGGGCGTCAACGGGCTCCTTTATCACGATGCGGCTTCTTTTGCCCGCCAGGCCCGTGCCCTCATGACCGATCCGTCCCTGCGCCAACGCCTGTCCCGTCCTTGTCTCGGGTGCCATGCCCCGGCAGTGGAGACGGAGAGTCTCGTCGCTCTCTATGAAGAGGTCGTCGCCAGCGGAAAAGATCGACTGACTGCCATCCGTTAATTTGAATTCAGGAGAAGGAGGGTTGCGTATGGCGAAAGGTTATCAGGCAAACAAAGAACACCAGGAAGAGATCAGCCTCTTTGGCAAGGCGATCGGCAAACGCGCCGGTTTCAAATGTGAGTGGCGCGGCAGTAAGGAGGAGTTGCGGATCTGGGATTATCGGCCGGAGGCTGACCCGGAGCTGGCGACCCTCGCCCTTCTCTGTCAACGCTGTCGGGGCTGGGCTGTGGGGCAAAAGGCCATTGCCAACGAGCTGCACGATATCCGCAACGCCCTGTGGAGTGATATCACGGCAGTGGCGGAAGGGGCCGCGCGCGTTCTGGCGCAGTGCCGGGAGGTGTGGGCGAGAGAAGCGATTGAGGAGAGTTTCATCGATGACGCCCTCAAGGCGGAGCTCTTGAAATAGGGAGGAAGCATGAATATTCTCTTCCATCTTTATCTCTCCGGAAGCGATCCGGAGTTGCTGGTCGGCAACTTCATGGGGGACTTTGTCAAAGGGCCTCTCGACGACACTTATCCTCCCCGCATCCGGCAGGGGCTGCTGCTGCATCGCAAGATCGATGCTTTCGCGCAGCGCGACGTCCACTTTCAGCGCAGCCGATTACGCCTTCCGCCGCACTATGGCCTTTATCGCGGAGTTCTCGTCGATCTTTTCTACGACCACTTTCTGGCCAAGGAGTGGTCGTCCTGGGCAAAGGTGCCCTTTACCGAGTACATCCCCTGGGCGCAACAACTCGTCGAAAAAGAGCGGCCCATCCTGCCACCGCGCCTGCAGGAGTTGGTTGCACCCATCTTCAACGAAATACTCCCTTCCTACCAAAGGGTTGCCGGCACGGAACTGGCGCTCAGGCGCATGGCGCGGCGACTGCGCCGGGCCAATCCTCTGGCCGAAGGGGGCGGGGAGTTGATCCGCCACTACCAGGAGCTACAAGCTGATTTCGCAGAATTCACCCCGGCGGCCCTAAAATTCTCCGCCGATCTCATTGCCTCCCTGGATGGAACTGCCCCCCACCTTTCCCGCCGTTGACATCCTTCTGCCTCGTGGTAATTTTTATCCATAGTCACAGGGAAATTCCCCCTTCCGATCTAAGGAGCCACGCATGAAAACACTCTTGATCTTCCTAACCCTTTTTCTCTTTACCGCGTCCGCCCTGGCTGCCGGGCATGCTGTTTCCTACACCGTCAACGGTGAGCCGTTCGAAGGCTACTATGTCAGCCCGGCCGCCGCTGCGCCCCTCGTGTTTCTGGTCCACGACTGGGACGGCCTCACCGACTATGAGGTGAAACGGGCCGAGATGCTGGCGAAGATGGGCTATGCAGTCTTTGCCGTGGATCTCTTTGGCAAGGGAATCCGGCCGGCAGTTCTGGAGGAGAGACAGAAATTGACCGGCGCGCTCTACAGCGACCGGACCCGGATGCGGGCCTTATTGCAGGGCGGCCTGGCAGCAGCGAAGAGTGCGGGGGGGAATGTCAAGAATGCCGTGGCGATGGGCTACTGCTTCGGCGGAGCTGCCGTTCTGGAATTGGCGCGTTCTGGCGCCGAGCTCAAGGGGTTTGTTGCTTTTCACGGCGGGTTGGAGACTCCGACCGGGCAGGATTACCGTCAAACCAAAGGGAAAGTCTTGATCCTGCACGGCACCGCCGACAGCAGCGTGACCATGGAGCATTTCGCCAATCTCGCTGTCGAACTCGAAGCAGCGGGAATTTCCCACGAAATGATCACCTACAGCGGCGCCCCGCACGCCTTTACCGTCTTTGGCAGCGACCGTTATCGTAAGGACGCCGATGAAAAATCCTGGAAGCGGTTTGGCGATTTTCTCCGGGAGACGTTGCGCTGAAGGGTGTTGGGGCAGGGCTAAGATCATAGAATTATGGGCATGTCGTGAGGAGCGCGTTTGTAAAATCGAGACGTGAGCAGTCACGCAGAGAAGAGATCGCCAACAGCGTCAGCCACGCTGTCGGCCTGGTCGCTGCTGTGCTGGCAGCCCCTTATCTTATCAGCCAGGCAGCCGCGCGCGGGGAGAGCGGATTCATTGTCGGCGTGAGCATCTTCGCCGCGAGCATGGTCCTGCTTTATTTTGCCTCCGTCCTTTATCATGCCTTAGCACCGGGCAAAACCAAGCACATCTTTCGACTCATCGAGCATTCCGCGATCTTTCTCCTCATCGCCGGGACCTACACCCCCTTTACGCTCGGGGTTCTGCGCGGGACGTGGGGCTGGACCCTCCTTGTTCTCATCTGGAGTCTTGCCATCGTCGGCATCGTGCTGAAGGTGCTGGCCCGGATGTCCCATCCCATCGTCTCTACCGGACTTTACCTGCTCATGGGGTGGCTGATTGTCATCGCCATCAAACCGTTGGCTGCCGGGGGGGTGCCGACTTCCGGCCTGCTCCTTCTCCTTGCCGGCGGCCTGGCGTATACACTCGGGGTCACCTTTTATGCCCTCGATGCACGGATGCACTACGGTCATCTGGTCTGGCATCTCTTTGTCCTGACCGGGACCGCCTGCCATTACTTTGCCATCCTTTGGTATGCAGCCTGATCGGTCGTTGCTCGTCCCCCCTTACCAGCCCCGACCCTGCAACTCTGCCATCAGCTTGGCCACCGCCAACTCCTTGGCTTTGGCCTCAATATCGACCGTCATGGCTCGTCCTTGCCAGCACTCCGGCAGATCAGCGAGGTCGATGTAGTCGGCATGGGGGCGGGGATTCCCTTCCTGCCAACCGGTGCGCGGCGAAGAGAGATGACAGTAGGGTTCGCGTCCGATCACGTGCCAGGTGGCGGCCGCCAACTCGGTGGCCTCGCTAATCGTCAGCCCGTCGGGGTTGCAGCGGTGGTGGTGGACATCGTAAACCAGCGGCAGGGAGGTGCGGCTGCACAAGGGGAGGAGGTCGCGCACCGTATAGCTCGTGTCGTCATTTTCAACACTGAGCCGGCTGCGGACCGCCGGAGAGAGATCGCCCAAGACGGCGGCAAAGCGTTGCAGAGCAAGATCTTTGTCGCCGTAGACCCCCCCGGCGTGCAGATTGATGACATCGGCGCCGAGGGAAACGGCGAGTTCCCCCTGATATTCGAGTTCGCGCAGGGAGTTTTTCACCACCTCCGGGTGCGGCGAGGAGAGGACGACAAACTGATCCGGATGAAAGCTCAAGCGGAGATCGTGGCGCATCGCCAGGGCGCGGGTGCTGGCCATACGCTGCATGATGGTATCTCCTTCCGGCAGATCGTCCAGCCCATAGCCGACATCGGGATGGGTCATGCGCGGAAAGAGGGGGGACATGATCCGGAAGGCGCCGATGCCGAGGCGATGGGCGGTCTCCACGGCCTGGTGGAGAGTTTCGACGTTGTGCAGGCAGATGGTCGAGAGTTTGGCGAGCTGTGCGGCGCGTTTGAGGGGAGCAAGGGCCTTGGCGGTGGTGGTGCGAAAGGTGATCGCTTTATTCTTGAAGAGGCAGCAGAGGCCGAAACGCATCGGGGGATCCTTGGTTGAAGAAAATGCCGTGACAAGTATTGCCTCAATCACCTCATCGAATGCGGCATCGAACTATTTGCGATTATTTTTTGCCCGCCGATTCGATCTTTACCAGTCTGTTTCCTTCAAAGACAAGGCTATAGTACTCATTTGAGACTAATATGATCCACTCTTCAATTTTCATGACCGTGATTCGACTTCCATTACTTTGCTGGTCAATGTAACCAATTTCTTCTTTAGAGTAGGGCGTTCCACATTTCACCAGAACTTCTTGCTTCAAATCACCCACGTCGACAAGGTCGCTACCGCAACGAAGAGCGTGGGATATATTCGGGACAAAGAAAATTGTCGTCATTGCTAACAGTATGAATTTTTTAACTATTTTCAGACCACTTTCAAAAAACACCGTCACGTAAAACCGCCCGGACAACAGGTTGTCATCGGGCGGTTCGTATTTTATATTCAAGTGGTTCTGCATCGAAACCCTCCAATCGGATCAAGAGGTTTCAATTGTTATCGATTTCTCATCCCTTTGTCAAAAGAAATTCCGCAGTTTACGCACTCTCCGCCTTGATCGTCTCCAACTCTTCCCAGCGGGCATAAACCGCTTCCAGTTCAATCGCCAATGCCGCCAGCCGCTCATTCACCGTGGTCACGGCGTTGCCGGCGCTTTTGTAGAAGTCGGGATCGGCGAGTTTGGCGTGCAACTCGGCTTCTTCTTTTTCGAGGGCGGCGATCCGGGCGGGGAGGGCTTCGAGTTCTTTTCCCTCCTTGAAGGTGAGCTTGCGCGCTTTCTCAACCTTGGGGCGCAGCTTCGGAGCGCTCTCTTTGGCCGGTTCGGGAGCCGGTGTCCGGGTGGCGGCCTGACGGACCCAGTCGTCGTAGCCGCCGACATATTCGTTGACCTTGCCATCCCCTTCGAAGACCAGGGTGCTGGTGACGACGTTGTTGAGGAATTCGCGGTCGTGGCTGACGAGGAGGAGGGTGCCGCTGAAGTCGAGGAGGAGCTCTTCGAGGAGGTCGAGGGTCTCGCTGTCGAGGTCGTTGGTCGGTTCGTCGAGGACGAGGATATTCGCCGGTTTGGTGAAGAGTTTGGCAAGGAGGAGGCGGTTGCGCTCGCCGCCGGAGAGGATACGCACCGGTGAGCGGGCGCGGTCGGGGCTGAAGAGGAAGTCCTGCAGATAGCCGATGACGTGGCGCGGCTTGCCGTTCCAGGTGACATAGTCGCTCCCCTCTCCGACATTCTCGATGACGGTCTTTTCGAGGTCGAGCTGGGCGCGGAGCTG
Source organism: Deltaproteobacteria bacterium HGW-Deltaproteobacteria-4 (assembly GCA_002841765.1). Lineage (NCBI taxonomy): Bacteria > Deltaproteobacteria > Deltaproteobacteria bacterium HGW-Deltaproteobacteria-4. The sequence goes on from PHAV01000007.1 coordinate 91,348, forward strand.
ATCGACATATAGAATTTCTCGGCGGGTGCCGAGGGCGATGGTGCCGCTCTGCGGCTGCAGTTCGCCGAGGAGGAGGCGGAGGAGGGTGGTCTTGCCGGCGCCGTTCGGGCCGATGATGCCGATGCGGTCGCCGCGCTGGATCGAAACCGAGAGGTCGCGGACGATGACCTTGTCGCTGTAGGCGAAGCTGAGGTGTTCTGCTTCGGCGACGATCTGGCCGGAACGTCGTGCCTCCGCGACTTCGAGTTTGACGTTGCCGAGCTTCTCGCGGCGCTGCCGCCGCTCTTCACGTAGCGCCTTGAGCGCCCGCACCCGGCCTTCGTTGCGGGTGCGCCGCGCCTTGACCCCCTGGCGCAGCCAGGCTTCTTCCTCGGCGAGTTTCTTGTCGAAGAGGGCGGCGCGGCTCTCTTCGATGACCAGGAGTTCTTCGCGGCGCTGCACAAAGGTGTCGAAATCGATGGGCCAGCAGAAGAGGCGGCCGCGGTCGAGTTCGGCGATGCGGGTCGAAACCCGGCGGGCAAAGGCGCGGTCGTGAGTGACGAAGAGGCAGCTGGGGATCTCTTTGACCAGCAGCTCTTCGAGCCAGACGATGGTGTCGATGTCGAGATGGTTGGTTGGCTCGTCGAGGAGGAGGAGTTCGGGCTGGGAGGCCAGCGCCCGGGCCAGCAGGACGCGGCGCTGGGTGCCGCCGGAGAGGGTGGTAAAGTCCGCTTCGGGATCGAGGTCGAGGCGCTGGATGAGCCGCTCGACATCCTGATGCAGACTCCAGCCATTGCTCTCTTCCAGCCCCTTTTGCAATTCTTCGAGGCGCTGATAATCGCTTGCGCTGTGCATTTCCGCGAGGCGGTGGCTGACGTGATGATACTCGGCGAGGAGGGCGGCGGCTTCCTGGACGCCGCCGCAGACAACATCAAAGACCGGCCCCGCCAGCTCCGGCGGCGCTTCCTGGGGGACGTAAGCGATGCGCACCCCCTGCGGCTGAATGAGGTCGCCGCCATCGGGGCGCTGCTCGCCGGCAATGAGTTTCAGTAGACTCGACTTACCGCAGCCGTTGCGGCCCAAAAGGCAGAGGCGATCGCCCGGTTCGATGGTGAGATCGATACCGTTCAACAGGGGCGGTCCGCCGAAGGCGAGGGAGATATTGCGCAGCGAGATCAGGGGCATGGAGACTCACAAAAAGAAGGATGAAATAGATTTCAGCGGGGCGGGGGGGCCGGCAGTGAGGTGAGAGCCCGTTTGCCCCAGTCGTCGTTGAGAACTTTGATGTAATTGCCAAAACCGAAGGAGACAATTTTGCCGGTCGCCGGGTCGCTGGTGGTGGTGATCAGGTAAAAGTCGTGAAAAGCGAGCGGGGGTTTTTCTCCCACTGGCATTGCGCTACTGTTGGTCAGAAGAGCTGCCCGTGCCAAAATCCACTGTTGGTGAAAGGCAAGATCGGGGCGGCGCAGATAAGCCAGGCTGAGGAGCAGGATGATGAGGAAGGTCGAGAAGGCAATCTTTTTCATGGAAAAACTCCGACAGAATCTGGTTCTTAAATCGCTTCATCTTTACCCTTGCCCTGCATCCTTTGTCAACCGTACAACACTTTGCTCTCCTCTTTAGGCGTGCCTTGTGGTAAAAACGAAAAACTTTTCATCCCCTGCCGTGAAGGACTGCATGTCCGAAAAAAAGCAGATCGTCAAAGCCGCCGGTATCCTCGGCTTCGCTACCATCCTTTCCCGCATCCTTGGTATGGTGCGCGATATGGTCGTCTCCCGACTTTTCGGCGCCGGAATGGCGACCGACGCCTTCTTCGGCGCTTTCATGATCCCCAACCTGTTGCGCCGCTTCTTTGCCGAAGGGGCCCTGACCGCCGCCTTTGTGCCGATCTTTTCCGAATGGCGGGAGAAGCACGGCGACGCCGGCGCCCGCGAACTCGCCAATATCTGCTTCACCCTGCTGACCATCGTCATGGCCGGGATCACCCTCCTCGGCATCCTCTTTTCCCCGTTGATCGTCCAGCTCTTCTTCCCCGGCTTTAGTGCCGTCCCCGGCAAGCTGGAGTTGACCATTACCCTCAATCGCCTCCTATTCCCCTATATCTTCTTTATCAGTCTAGTTGCCCTCTGTATGGGGATTCTTAATACATTGCGCCACTTCTTCACCCCGGCGATCTCTACTGTCTTCCTCAATCTGGCGATGATCGGATCGGCCCTGCTGCTGCACCAGCACTTTGCGGTGCCGATCGTTTCGCTGGCCATCGGCGTGCTGGTCGGCGGCCTGCTGCAGCTGCTGCTGCAGCTGCCGGTCCTGTGGAGTAAGGGCTACCCGCTCCGGCTCAACTTCAACTTTCACCACCCCGCCCTAAAGCGGATTACGCTGCTGATGGCGCCGGCGATCTTTGGCGTCGGTGTCTATTATCTCAATATCACCGTCAGTAATATCCTTGCCTCGCTCCTGCCGCAAGGGAGCGTCTCTTATCTTTATTATGCGCAGCGCCTCTTTGAGTTCCCGCAGGGGGTCTTTGTCGTTGCCGTCGCCCAGGCGGTGCTGCCGTCGATGAGTCGCCAGGCGGCCCTCGAAGACTTTACGGGGGTCAAGGATTCGATCAACTTCGGTCTGCGCCTCACCCTCTTCGTCACCATCCCCGCCGCTTTCGGGTTGATGCTTTGTGCCATCCCCCTCTTTTCTCTCCTCTTTATGGGCGGGGCCTTTACCTTCAAGGAGGTGAACGGCGCCGGCGCGGCCCTCCGTTACTACGCCCTCGGCCTTGCCTTTGTTGCCCTGATTCGCGTCCTTGCCCCGGCCTTTTATGCCCTCAAGGATACCCGCACCCCGGTCCTCACCGCGCTGGCCGCCTTCTTCGTCAATCTCCTCCTCAGTCTGATCCTGATGGGACCGATGCTGCACGCCGGTCTCGCTCTCGCCACCACCCTGGCCGCCGCAGTCAACATGATCCTCCTCCTCTGGTTCCTGCGCCGCCGCCTCGGCCCCTTTGGCGGCCGCGCTGTCCTCGGTACCGCCGGCAAGGCGTTTCTCGCCTCCCTGCCGATGGCCCTCTTTGTCGGGTGGGTTCTCACTCTGACCGATTGGTCGCTGCCGGGAGAGAAGCTGAGCAAAGGGCTCATTCTCGGTAGCGCTGTCGCAGGCGGCATCCTCCTCTTCTTCGTGATGTCTTTGCTGCTGCGTTGTCCGGAAGCGCAGCATGTCGCTACCACCCTCCGCCGAAAAATCCTGCGCCAATCCGTTTAAAAAAAAAGAGCACAACGGATCTCCGCTGTGCTCTTCCCTGCTGCTGACCCCCGCCTGTTCTGACTGTCAATTATACTGCTCTTGTCGCGCCAGCAGGTTGCCGACATAGAGATACGCATCAAGCGCGGAGATGCTGCCGTCGCCGTCGAAGTCAAGGTCAGGGATGGGCGCGCTCTCCTCTTTGGGGGGAGTGATGGCCAGGACAGGGACAATGACAACCGGAAACTGGATCAGATCCCCTTCCCCGGCAAGGAGGGCCTTAGCCGGCCAGATATCTGTGCTGGTGGTCAGTTCGACTTCCCAGCCCAGCTCTCCGGCATCCGCGATGGCGCCGAGGACACATCCCTGCACGCCGACGGCGGGAGTGTGTTGGCTGAGGGATTTGGGAAGATAGAGGATAATTTTGCTGCTGCCGTCGGCAAGGGCGACCGGGGGGATCTGGCGAACCTGGCTGTCGGTGGCGGGGTGGAGAAAAATCGCCTTGATGGCGGCAATTGTCCACGGTTGCGGAAGCCGTTCGATGACGCGCACGATCTCTTCCTGGGAGTGAAAGCGCTTCTCCGCTCCGGAGGAGGCCGCAGGCGCCGTGGTTGTGCTTGTTGCCGCGGCGGCAATTGGCGTGGCTGGAATCGGCAAAGGTTCTCTGCTCGGAGGAGCGGGAAGGTACGGGGGCACTTCCGGCGGGGCAATATTCCCGCCGGAAGTGCCGGTGCGCCGCGATGTCACAATGGAAGATCCTATCGGCTCTACAACCCCTTCCTTCGGGTTGTCAGTGAGTTTTTCCGCTCCGGAATTCAGGGCTGGCAACTGCTGCCGGACGGTCGTCGCCACGATTTGACCGTTCGCATCGACGGTTTTGACGGTGAAGCGTGAGACCAGCAGTACCGCGTCGAGCGCGGTCGACTGAAGGTTGAGGAGGGGCCCGCTCTGTGCTAATGGCTGTGACGAGGCGACGCCGAGACGGATGGTGCCGGGGAATTTGTCGTTGATGGCGGCCATGGCTCCGGCCAATCCCGCCCCGGCCGTAGCGGTCAGACCGGCGAGGTACTGCGGATCATAACGCAACTCCAGATCGAGGGCATGAATGTTGCTCAGTCCGATCGCGTTGATCTGCCATTGGCCGTTACCGCCGGAGAGAATGATCTCGCCGGCCGTTGCAGGGCGGGTGCAAAGCAGGATAAGGAGGAGAAGAGCGACCACCGGCAGCGGTTGTCGCTCTGGACGTCGGGGTAACATCAGGGGACTGCTTCAGTAGTGACGCTGAGCTGTGCAGAGATGCCACTGAGATCAACCCCTGCGGAATCACTGGCGAAGGCTGTCACAATGAAATCATCGGCTGTGGGCAGGGTTGCTCCGGCGGGATAGACACAGACGATCTGCATCAGGCTGGCGTCTCCGGAAAACCCATCGCTCTTGATGATGCCAACTATGACTTCTCCATTAGCGGTTGTTGCAGGAAGGTAGTTAACTACAGCGGTGGCGTCAATGACCAGAAACGATAAGGCGCTGGCGGTCGGCTGATTGAGGCTGTCGGTCTCCAGTGCAAAGCCATCCGGAAGGACAACGTCGAGATCTGCCGAATAGATTGTGTCCGGAGCTCCTTGCAGGGCAAAGGTGACCGTGACCTTCTGTGCCGTTGATGGCGTTGATGGCGTTGCAGCGGGCGTTGACCCACCGCCACCGCCGCAAGCGTTAAGGACGAGCAAAAGGGTCAAGAAGAAAAGGAGTATCAACAGTTTCTTTAAGATCATGGGATTATTTCCTTGCCGGCTCATCCGGATTACCAGAGACCTACGGCTTTACGCAGAATCACCAGAGCGTCAGCGGCGGTGACCTTGCCGTCGGGGGCGGGGATACGGTTGATCAGGGGGGCAAGATCAGCACTCATATCAACAGCTCTCTTGCCGATGGCCATCTGCAAGGCGAAAAGGGCATCGGCGGCCGTGGTTTCATAGCCGTCGTAGACATAGACTTTAACCACAGGAATATCCTGAGAGATCGGCGGCGCGGCGTTATAGTTGGTATCCCCGATCTGGTTAGCAGTGATGGTGCATGTCCCTGGGGCAATGCCATTGATGGTGTTGTCATTGGCAACCGTGCAGACGGTCGGTGTGAACGAAAACCAGGTCACGTCCAGCCCGGAGGAGGCGGTGGTGCTGGCGGTAGTAAAGCCGTTCAATGGTAAAATCGGATGAGTGAAGGTGATCTCCGCGAGGGACTGATTCGCTTTACCCACCGTGATATTTTGAGAGATCGGCGTCGCGGCGTTGTAGTTGCTATCTCCGACCTGATTCGCAACGATGGTGCAGATCCCGGCGGAGAGGCCGGTGACGGTGCTGCCGCTGATTGTGCAGGTGTCGGTGGTGGTCGAGGTCAAGGTCACGGCCAATCCGGAGGTGGCAGCGGCGCTGGCGGTGGTGGTGCCGTTTACCGCCAGAGCTGCCGGCAGGAAGGTGATCGCCGTGAGGGATTGGTCGAGTTTAAGTACAGTAAAGTTCGAATCATCTCCATAGGTAGTTCCACTCATATTAGTGGAGACAACTCGAAAGTGATACGTCTCTCCGGGGTTAAGTCCGGTGAGTGTAACACTGACAGCCGTGTCGGTTGTACCGGATGCGGTCTCCGGAGACGGGGCAATGGTCGTGCCATAGCCCGTATCTGTGCCGTACTCAAAGCTGACCACGGAGTCGGAGTTGTTGGCATTGACATTGGCATTCAGTGTGGCGCCGCTCGTGCTAATGGCGGATGCCGCGCCGGTGGTGACGGTGGGGGCGGGGCTGGCAGCGAAGATTGCCGACACGTTCTTGGCGGCATCCATGGTCACCTCGCAAGTCCCGCTGCCGCTGCATGCACCTTCCCAGTCGTTAAAAATCGAGTTGGGATCGGCATGAGCCGTGAGGCTAACGACTGTACCGTTATCATAAGTCGCAGAACCGGTGCTCCCGGTCCAGACCAAGGTGCCGACATCCGGGGTGACGTTGCCGTTGCCCGTCAGTAGGACATTGAGTTCGTAACGTGCCGGAAAGGAGAGGTCATCAATCCAGGCGGTATCGAGCCCACTGAATTCACTCGAATCTTTTTTATATGTCCAAGTCAGTGTGTGAGTGCCGGTTTCCAAAGTGTAAGCGGCACGTGACCAGTTTGTCGAACCCGACCAGCGGCCTTTTTCGACACCATCGATAAAAAAGATTAAAAAGTCATAGGCAAACTCTGAATCGACTGCATACCGGAAAGAGACATAGCCTGGAATTTCGGTGGACACGGTTGTCTGTAACGTCGCGCTCTGGCTGTCAGCGATGGTCGGCGCCCCGGCGGCGTAAACGCTATGGTAGCCGCTGTCCGTCACCTCCCAGCTGCTGTCGCCGTTGGAAAGCCACGGCAGGCGGGAGAAATCACCACTTTCAAAGTCATCTATGACCGGCAGGAGAGGGACGGGGGTCGTAGACCAATCTCCCGTCATCGCTGTGCCCGGAAGAGAAATGCCGGTCAGGCTGAAGTCGGTCGGAGTTCCGTCGTAAAAATTGGAATTGGGCGCATCCAGCGGCCTCCAGGCACTATTGTTCCCCGCATAAAAGAGGGCGGGAGCAGACCCCCAGCAGTCGGCCAAGAACATGTCACAGATTGCGGTGCTGGCTTGTACCGGAGAGACCCCCTGCCTTCCCCCGGTCGCGGTGAAATTATTGATATCGTTGGATCCGGCCGTGCCTGCCGTGGTGTCGATATGGGTGAGGAGGAGGCCGCCTTGCCAGTTTGCGCCGAGCGCGTATTTGGCCCCGAGATCCCACCCGGCGGGGCGACGGTTTTCCACGAGATAGTATTCGCTCTCGCTGACCGGCGTCTGCAGTATATAGCCGGAGTCAGGGGCGGACAGGGACGGATGAATCGTGATGGTGGTGACCGGACCGGGTTCGGCGGCTGTCGCCCACCCCAGATATTGCCGCGACCAAAGATCGAGAGCGGTCGGCGTTGCCCCGGCATCTTCACTGCTGTCGGCCCCCCAGCTGCCGGCGGCCATCAGGGAGAAGATGCCCATGCCGGCATTGGTGTAGGAGGTGTCATAAAGATCCGGCAAGCCACAGAGGGCGTGTCCGAGTTCGTGAGCGATGATGCCCATGGTCTGTTGCCGCCCGGCACTGTTTAATTCGCCGTTCAGCGCCCAGTCGGTAACATGCAAACCGGCGGCCGTCACACCCGGACCGCCCCACGCATGCGCCCAGACACTCGGGAACTTGTCGCTGCTGTCGGAAGCTTCGTAGCCGGCATAGATAAAGTAGAGGGAGAGTTCGGACTGTTCCAGGGTGCCGTTATGGTCGGCATCAAAAGAACTGAAATCGACGAAGGTTGCCGCCTGCGCTAAGGCGAGGTTGAGGATGCCTGGTTCGGTCGCATAACTTTCATTGGGATCTCTATCCCCGCCCGGGTACGGGTGCGGTGCTGCGATTGAGACAGTCAAAATCCCGGCGGGATTTCCAGGTTGACTGTGTGTTGCAGGGCTCACTCTGAGAGAAGAAAAAGAGTTGTCAGCATAATAACGGGTTACCGATTTGTTTGTTGGAGAAAAGACCGTCGATTCCCATTGCGCTGGCGTCGTTACCAGGTTGCGATCAGAGAAGTTGATCCGCACCAGTAACAGTTTTCTTTCTCCCGCTATAGGTATTGGAGTCCAGTCCCCGACCGCTGCAAGCTGGACAGAAGGGGCGAGCGCTGCGGGAAAAGATAAAGATTTCCCCTTCTGGCGTTCCTGATACGTTTTGTTGAGTGATTTTTGCCTGTATAGTTCGAGCGCTTTGTTGCGGGGAGGCTTGAGTCGCGGAGAAATATGAGAAGGTACGAATCCTTGCGGCATGGCCCGATATCCGGACGCTTTGAGTCTGCCGTTAGCATCTGGCTCGGCATAGTCCCAGTATTTTGTTTTGGGATTATGCAGAATCGTGTAGCCGCTCTTTGTTTCCGTCCAGTGTTGAAATTCGTCCCCTTGTTGCCGGACTTTGATGATCGTTCCGTCCGGTTGTGCAATCTCCTCAAATCTCTGCAACGCCGGGGCGGCATAAAGATTCGGGCACAGGGCACAGGTGAGAATAAACATGAGGACAATAAAATTCCGCATCGAGTGCTGCCTCCTGAAACGCTCTGTTTTACCAATGAATTATGGTTGTTGTTGCGAAAAAATGTCTTCTGAAATAATAGCACATTGATGCATTGAGGACAAAAAAGTGAGAATCAATCCCCTTCTAGCTCCGTCGCTGTAAATACCAGTTGATCAATCCATTGGTCGAGGCATCGTGGCTGCTCACACTTGCCGGCGTCACCAGCTCGGGGAGGATGGCGCCGGCGAGCTGTTTACCGAGCTCGACCCCCCATTGATCGAAAGAATTGATCCCCCAGATCACTCCCTGCACAAAGACCTTGTGTTCGTACAGAGCGATCAACATCCCCAGGCTGCGGGGGGTGATCTCTTCGAGAAGCAGGGTGCTGCTCGGCCGGTTGCCGGGGAAGATCCGATGCGGCAGGAGGGCGGCAATGTCGTCTTCCTCCATCCCCGCGGCCGCCATCTCCGCCTGCGCCTCGGCGGCACTTTTGCCGCGCATCAGCGCTTCGGCCTGGGCAAAGACATTGGCGAGGAGGATGGGGTGGTGCGGACCGAGTTGATGATGACTGCGCGCCGGGGCGATGAAGTCGCAGGGGACGAGCTGCGTCCCTTGATGGATGAGCTGGTAAAAGGCGTGCTGCCCGTTCGTCCCCGGCTCGCCCCAAAGGATCGGCCCGGTCGGGTAATCGACGACCTCGCCGCTGCGCGTCACCCGCTTGCCGTTGCTCTCCATCTCCAGCTGTTGCAGGTAGGCGGGGAAACGGTGCAGATACTGATCGTAAGGGAGGACCGCCTGACTCGCCGCCCCCCAAAAGTTGCTGTTCCAGATTCCCAGCAGCGCCATCAGCACCGGGATATTCTTCTCCAGCGGCGCGTTGCGGAAATGTTCATCGACCGCAAAGCCGCCATCGAGGAGCTCCTCGAAGTGATCGTAGCCGATCGACAGGGCGAGGGAGAGACCGACCGCTGACCACAACGAGTAGCGGCCGCCGACCCAGTCCCAGAAGCCAAACATGTTGGCGGGATCGATGCCGAACTCGCGTACCAGCTTTTCGTTGGTCGAGACCGCGACAAAATGGCGGCTGATCTCCTCCATATTTCCCCCCTGGTCGATAAACCAGTTGCGGGCGGAATAAGCATTCGCCAGGGTCTCGTGGGTGGTAAAGGTCTTCGAGACGACAACAAAGAGGGTGGTCTCGGCATGCAGGCCCTTGAGGGTTTCAACCAGATCGCTGGCATCGACATTGGAGACGAAGTGGCTGCGCAGGCCGGAGACGTAGGGGGTGAGGGCGGCGCAGGCCATCTTTGGTCCAAGATCGGAGCCGCCGATGCCGATGTTGACGACATCGGTGATCCGTTTGCTGCTGTAGCCGCGCCAGCCTCCGCTGCGCACCTGCATGCAAAAGCGCCGCATCTCGCCGAGGACATCGCGTACTGCCGGCATGACATCTCCGCCATCGACAATCACCGGCCGTTCGCTGCGATTGCGCAGGGCGGTGTGGAGGACGGCGCGCCCTTCGCTGCTATTGATTTTGGCGCCGTTGAACATGGCATCGCGGTGGATGTCAAGGTTGCGAACTCGGGCGAGCTGGCAGAGCAGCGGCATAGTCTCGGCATCGATGAGCTGTTTGGAGTAGTCGAAGAGGAGCCCGTCAAATTCGACGGAGAAGCGGGCAAAACGATCAGGATCGGCGGCAAAGGCAGCGCGTAGCGAGCGCCCTTCCCAGTTGCGGCGATGTTCGGTCAGGGCCTGCCAGGCCGGCAGTTCAGTCAGATTATCCATGGGGCTCTCCTTTGGGGGGTGAATCATCAATCAAGTTGACCACCTCGACTTTATACACCATACTTGCCCCCTTGTCAGCCGCATCTACCACAAAAACTTGTGTCATTCCCGAAGGAAACTATCATGGCTCTGCCCTCCACGATCTACCGCGTCAGCATCGAACTTGCTGATCTCGATCGTAATCTTTATGAAAAACTCGAAACGACCATTGCCCGTCATCCCTCCGAGACCAATGAACGGCTCATTGCCCGTCTCTTTGCATACGCCCTCTGCTACAGCGAGGATCTGAGCTTTACCAAGGGGATTGCCGCGGCGGATGAGCCGGATCTCTGGACCAAGGAGCCGGATGGGCGGGTGCGGGAATGGATCGAGGTCGGCCTCCCCGACTTCGAACGGCTGCGCAAGGTCAGCCGTCATGCCGAAAAGGTAATGCTGATCGCCAGCGGCAGTGCCAGCGCGTTCTGGCGCTGGCAGGAAGCGATGTTCCCCAGGCTCGCGGTCATCGACAACCTGACGATCCTCGCGCTGGAGCCGGCCTTTGTCGGCCAGATTGTCGCCAAGTTGCAGCGGGCAATTACCTGGTCGCTGACGATCACCGAGGGAAACATCTATCTCACCATCGGCAACGACACGCTCGAATCGCAGATCCTCTTTCTCCAGGGGGAGCGGTGATCATCTGGATCGACGCCGACGCCTGTCCGCGTCTCGCGCGGGAGATCGTTTTCAAGGCGGCCGAGAGGCTGAAGTTGCCGGTCTGTCTCGTCGCCAACCAGCCGATGGGCCGGCATCATTCGTCGCTGATTACTTCGGTGCATGTCCATGGTGGTTTTGATGCCGCCGATGACTATATTGCCCAGCAGGTCGCCCCCGGCGATCTCGTCATCACCGCCGACATTCCCCTCGCTGCCCGCATCGTCAGCGCCGGCGCTCTCGCCATCGACCCGCGTGGCGACCTCTACGACGATTCCAACGTCAACGAACGCCTGTCGATGCGTGATCTCCTCGCCGACCTCCGCAACGACGGCCTCGTTTCCGGCGGCCCGCCTCCCTTTGGTGTGAATGACCGGAAACGCTTTGCGGCGACGCTGGACCGGACTCTGACCCGATTGAATCGACCAGGTTGAACCGGCGCGTCTCTTCTTAATTCACAGGTAACGATTTCCCATGACGACTCGCACCCTCACCCTCAGCGACGGCCGCAGCATTACTTATCACATTCGCCGCTCGCAGCGGGCCAAGCACGTGGGGTTGCGCCTCAGCCGCCAGGCCGGGCTGCAGGTGACGGTGCCGCTCGGCGTCACCCTGGCGCGGGTCGATGCGGTGGTCCTTGCCAAGAGCGTGTGGATCATCAAGCATCTGACCAGTTTCGCCGCCATGCCGCCCGCGCTGCCCGTTCCGACCGCTCCGGCGCCGCTCCCCCTGGGCATCGCGCTGCCGGCCCTCGGCGAGACCTGGACAGTGGCGTACGCGCAGAGCGGGATGTCTGGCGTGCGCGCAGCCACTCTCGCGCCGGGAGAGTTGCAGCTACGCGGCGCGGTGGCAGATGAAGAACTCTGCCGGCGGGTGCTGCGCTTGTGGCTGGCGCAACGCGCCGAGATGACGTTGCTGCCGCAATTGCAGGAGCTGGCCATTGCCGCCGGGTTTCGCTACGTGCGCGGTCAGATCCGCGGGCAGCGCACCCGTTGGGGGAGTTGTTCAGGTCGCGGGACAATTTCCCTCAACTGGCATCTGCTCTTCCTGGCGCCGGAACAGGTGCGTTACGTGCTGCTGCACGAACTCTGTCATACGGTCGAGCTCAACCATTCTCCCCGTTTCTGGCGGTTGCTGCAGCAGCACCAACCCGACTCGGAGGCACTGCGCAAGATTATGCGCCGTGCCTGGCATGAACTGCCGGCGTGGCTGCATGAAGCGCAGCAGCCGCGGAAGGTTGATTGATTCTGCTTTGGGGGGATGGAAGGGAGGGCTTGGGCGTCGATAAGGATTACGGCTCCATCACCGCGAGACCTTCTGCCCTGGCTGCTTGATTGAGCCGATCATCAAACGAGGAGAAAGACAGCGTGAGCTGATCCCTGGTCGCGAGGCGTAGCGCGGCACTGAGATGCACGGCGTCAAAACCGCGCAGGGAGTGGCGTTCGGCCAGGTCGGCGGCGAGTTGTTCGTCGAAATCGAGGGCCACGAGATGTTTCCAGTCTGCCCGGATCGCCTCTTGCAGCCGGCGATAGCTGTCTTGATCAAGATCGCGGCTGTTAAAACGCCGGGTCAGGGCGGAGATCATTTCGGGGAGCGCTACTCGACAGGTGGCGACCATGTCCGCCTTGCCCACCCAGACGCCGACCGCTGCCGAGCCCTCTTCCTCAACATAGAGCTTGACCAGACTGCTGGTGTCGCAATAGAGGATCATCGCCGCTCCGCGATGACGGTTGCCGAAAGGGGATCTCCCTCAATCTTCACTCCGACGAGACCGGCCGGCTTTCCGCCGCTCCACGTCGCCCCCCCTTCCGCCACCAGGCCCAGGACGGCCCGGCGTTCGGGGGTGATGGGGAGGAGCAGTGCCACCTCCCTCCCCCGGTCGGTGACAACGACCTCTTCCCCTTGGCTGGCAAGACCGATGTAGGTGCTCAGATGGGCCTTAAGCTCACGGATTCCGACGGTATGCATGCCGTGTTCCTTTCTTGTCAGTGTATTTGTGTCTACACAATACCACGAATTGTGTACTCAAACAATTTTTGCTCCGTGTGGGCGGTGAGCAGGTTTTATCGCGGGTCTGTCAAGCCTTTCATATAGACAAGTGCTCATATCGAATAGGTAATTTGAATCTGTCACCTAAATACTTCAAGTATTTCTCGGTTTGGTTGTCTATCGGCTCTTCTCCAACAATGATCAGATTCTTAGCATTTTCGCCAGAAGGCCAATATGCGTATTCCAACACTTGTCCTATTGCCTCCCGGATACAAGCTTTTGCTGAACCACAGATCTTAATTTCATAGAAATCAAATTCATTGTTTCGCCTTAGTGCCACGTCAATTTTCTTGCCAAAAATTGATTGCTCGGCTGAAACATTTTCCTTGCCCCATTTATCAATTAGCAATTGGATTAACTTCCCCTGGAGGATAGAGTGCCTTATTTCGAGGTTCACGGACCTTTCTTCAAGTGTGTACTCCTTGGATTGAGGCAACTGACTCGCCTTGGGGTCGAAAACGAATGTAGGTCGTGCATTACTTTGCTCAAATTCGATTATTCCAGAGACTTCTTCTTTCTCGACATAAATGTATGGTGCTAATAATTCGTCAAATGTTGTTAATATCTCAGTATACCCCTCATCACTTTCCTGAATTTTCCCTATGAAAATGAAAGTCCGTGGAACCAGTAAATTAGCAGAAATCTCAACAACAGGGCCTATCGGGCTTCTTGAATTTCTGTGATAATGCCACATGTTGTAATTTGAAAAAAAATGGGGATTTTCTCTGATAAATTGGTTGAGTTTTAGAATCTTTGGAAAGAGTAAGGAAATATCTGGAAGGGTCTGACTGGCTTCGAGAGAAAAGGCTATTCCATATCTAAGTCCTTCATTTTCATCACCGATGTTAAACTGTAGCTCTTTCCGGCCTCCATAATGAAACGCCCAATCGTTGCTGATTGACGCATCTGCAAATATCTCCGATCCGGGTCTCCTGCTAAGCCCTTTCAGCTTTTTCCTTATTTCTTGTAGCCCGCCGATGTTATAGCCATGAGACAATTCGTTTATTTTATGGGCAATTTCGCTAATCATTTTGTTCTCCTTGGATTTTAAGGCATCAAGAAACTCTGGCGGAATTATCGTTTCCTACTTGACCAAAAACATACACTCGTCTCCGGGTCCCACTTTGCCTTGAGTTAGCGCAGCTTTTCCCGCAGGGTCGTTTCATCGAACCTCATAGTAATTGGCACGAGATCGTCCCCCCCTCAAAGACAAAACCGCCCGGACAGCGTGCTGTCGTCGGGCGGTTATGATTTCATCTTCCTGAAATTTTGCATCGAATCCCTCCAGTCGAATCAAGAGGCTCCGATTCTTGTCGATTTCTCATCCCGCTGTCAAAGAAAATCTGGTCGAAATCTCACCCTGTGCCGCCACCGGAACGCAGGACCGACCACCCCCAGCCCCTCCTTAAGCAAGGAGGGGAGCCAAATCGGGCAAACACACAGGTGCGCCCTTGTCTACACCAACGATTTTCGCATTTAGGGGGTTGGGGTTCCCCTTTTTCGCCGCAGCCGGAGCGCGGTGGACGTTTGGCGATAAAGGTGGACAAATGTTTGAGCGCAGCGAGTTTTTGTCCGCCCGCCAAACGTCTGCCGTGCGCAGGGAACCCGCGTAGCGTGCCAGGCGATGGGGTGCTCTTTTCTTGCCTACTTCTTTTGAGCAAGCAAAAGTAAGTAGGGCGTCGTCGGGGGCGCAACCCCCGGAACTTGCCCGGTTACGACCGGTCGGAGCAGGGCGGGCGCATACGATGCGCCCGTACGGGGAACCCACTTACCCTCTATTGCACTATTTTCAATCAGTCAAAAACATGTTAACAATGGAGCCCGTTTGAAAATCAACCGACACAGAAAATCTCTCCAGTAGATAAGGACTCAATAGCATGGACTTCGCAGCGATCGGCCTCAACATCCCCTCCATCCTCCTCCCCAAGCCGGGCACCGACATGAGCAAGTGGGCAGTGATCGCTTGCGACCAGTACACCTCGGAGCCCGAATACTGGGAGAAGGTCAGCGCCACTGTCGGAACGAACCCCTCGACCCTCAATCTGATCTTCCCCGAGGTTTACCTTGAAGAAGCGGAAGCCGATGCCGAGCGTCGCATTGCCGGGATCAACACGACGATGCAGCACTACCTTGATGCCGGCATCCTGCAGGAGGAGGCGCAGCCCGGCTTTATCCTCGTCGACCGCCAGACCTGCGCTGTCCCGTCGCGCAAGGGACTGGTCGTGGCCCTCGATCTCGAAGCCTACGACTACCGCGAGGGGGCAACGACCCTGATTCGTGCCACCGAGGGGACGATCCTCGACCGGTTGCCGCCGCGTATCAAGGTGCGCCAGGGGGCGAGCATCGAGCTCCCGCACATTATGGTCCTCATCGACGACCCGGAGCGGAGCGTCATCGAACCCCTCTTTGCCCGGAATCTCGAACTCGCTTACGATTTTGAGCTGATGGAGAACGGGGGGCATATCAAGGGCTGGCGGGTCAATGACGTGGCCAGTATTGGCCAGGTCGGGGCGGCACTGGCGCAACTTGCCGATCCGGCGCGCTTTGCCGAAAAATATCAGGTGGCGGGGCAGGCACCGGTTCTGTACGCGATGGGGGACGGCAACCACTCCTTTGCCACGGCCAAGGCGATCTGGGAGAAGCTCAAGGCCGAAGCGACGGATCCGGCTGCGATCATGGATCACCCCGCTCGCTACGCCCTGGTTGAACTCGTCAATGTCCACGATCCGGGGCTGGAGTTCGAAGCGATCCACCGGGTGATCTTCAATGCTGATCTGGCAACGATGACGGCGCAGGCTGAAGCGTTCTACACCGCCCAGGGGGCGAGCTTCCGCTGCGAGCGCTGCGTTGATCAGGCGGCCAGCGTCCAAAAGTTACAGACTCTGAAGCAGGCAGGGCGGCACCTCATCCCCTTTGTCGCCGGCGCGGAGTGCGGGCTCTTTGTCATCGACCAGCCTCCCCTGCATCTCGAAGTTGCGACGTTGCAGATTTTCCTTGACCAATTCTTGACCAAAAACCGTGCCGCCCGCATCGACTATATCCACGGCGAGGCGCCGGTCAGCGCTCTCGGCGGTAAAACCGGAAATATCGGTTTCTATCTCCCGGCGATCTCCAAGTACGACTTCTTCAAAACGATCATTCTCGATGGCGCCCTGCCGCGCAAGACCTTCTCTATGGGGGATGCGGACGAAAAGCGTTTCTATCTGGAGTGCCGGCGGATTGTGAGCTGAAAGGGGAGGGGGGCCGAGAGTAACTTTCACTGAGCGTGTAAAACGTCAGGACGTCAAGTCCCTAAATCTGAAATTTGAGATTTAGGGACTTGACGTCTCTGCTTTCTAGCCTATTCTCATCCGTTCGACAATGTTCACTTAAGTCCGGCTCGCTTCAGTCCTTCGATAAGATCCGCCTTGTCCAAAAATCCCATATGCCGGTCGATCTCTTTCCCCTGAGTATCGAACAATACCTGCGTCGGGATCCCCTGAACGCGGAATTTTTGTGCGGCGGTTTCGCTTTCATCGATATCAATGAAGAGGACGTTTGCTTGACTGCGGTACTCTTTTGCCAGTGACTCAAGGATCGGGGCCATCTGTTTGCAGGGAGCACAGGTGCGTGACCCGAGATCGATGATTGTCGGTTTTCCCGAAGAGAGTGCCTGATTGACTGCTGCCGCAGTGGCCGAAGGGAGGTCGGCGTGGGCGGTAACGGTCGTTAGCGTCAGCAGGGCGGCGGCAAGAAATATCCTCCTGCCAGCAGCAGTTTTTCTGGTGTTCTCATGCAAGGATTTACTGTGGGCACAACCTGTTCCTGATACTGCCATGTTCATGGCGCTTCTCCTTTTCTTGATGGTTATTCCTTCGCAATTGACTTCGCAGGGAGGACTCTTGTCGCCGCAGCAGGAACGGTGCGCAGATAAACTCTGCGTACTCTCCGTGCTCAGTCGAACTCGATTTTGTAAAAGAGGTCGACCCCGCTCTCCTCGCCGACCGTCGATTCTGCCTGCCAGCGTTCACTGATGTCGTAGCGCAGGCCGACGACATTGCTGCCGGTAAAGAGGGAGTGACCGAGGCTGATATAGAGTTTGGGGTTGAGGTACTTGCCGACGGTGATCACCGAAGTGGTGAGGTCACCGTCGCCGGATTGAATGTCGATTACATCCAGCCCGACGCGGCGCCGCAGTCGATCCTGCAGCACCGTCGACTCCCCCTTGGCGAGGAGGGCGCCGGCCGCTACCATCAGCAGGTCGGCTTGTCCGGCATCGCTCCCCATCGGCCGGCCGAGGACGATATAGGAAAGGATGTCGGTATCGGGCATCGACGGTTCGGAATAAAGGGTTACTGTCGGCGCACGCGGCGTGCCGCCGACCCGGACTCCGGCCTGGACCTCGCCGGCTTTGCGCAGGGCGAGGATGTCGAGAGTCGGCTGGTCGATAGGGCCGCCGGCAAAGAGGAGGGAGCCGCGACTGATGTCGAGTTTCATGCCGTAGGCGGCATAATCCCCTTGGACAACACTGATCTTGCCGCGACCGTTGATCTCTTCGTTACCGCGGGCGGTGACGATCACCTCGCCGTTGAGGCGGGCGTCGATCCCCCCGAAATCGACCAGCACCCGCTCGCCGAGGAGGAGGCGGACTTCTAGATCGAGATCCAGCGGCCGTTCGCGATCGTCGGTCAGCGGCGCATCGACGATCACGACGTCGGCATGCTGCCGCAGGGGGGCCTTAGTTTGGCGGCCGCGCACCAGCAGTTCGGGGAGCTTGATCTCACCGCGTACTTTGGCTGTTTGTGTAGTGCCGCTGAAGGTGAGGGCGGGGCTGGTGACAATTCGCAACTCCGGGAGATTGAGGGTGAGAAAGCGTTCCCCGTCGAGCTTGCCGCTGAATTCGGCAAGCTGCCAGTTTTGCAGTCGCAGCTCGCCTTCCCCGGTCAGATGTCCGTCCCCTGAAGCAACTTTGACGGCAGAAACGCGCACCTTGTCGTCAACAAAGTCGGCCTTTATGCTCAGGTCGCGGAGGGTAATGCCTGCCTGGGGGAGATACGCCCCTGCGCCGCTCAGCTGCAGATTGCCGGCGAGTGCGGGCCGCTGCCAGCTGCCGGCGACGCGCAGGTCGAGATCGAGATCGCCGTGGCTTTCCCGCAACAGCCCTGGCAGCAGGGTGGTCAGTAATCCCCGCTCACGGAAACGTCCTTTTATTTCACCGCGCAGGGGGCCGGCAGGAATGATGGCGACGGGCAGGGTGGTGGGCAGTGGCAGGGAGAGCTTCCCGGCGATTTCACCATGGTCAACGAGCGTCAAGGCAAGATCGACGTCGAGAGTTTTTTTCTGCCAGCGCCAGGTGACATCGGCATTCCGCAACGCCATGCTCACCTCCCCGCGTTTTTGTTTCCAGGAAAGGACGACGTTATTGCCCGTGCTTTCGCCGACGACTTCGAAGATTCGGCCGGGAAAAAGCTCGGCCGTCAGGGCCCCGGAGAGGCTCCCGCGCATCGCCAGAGTCGGGGGGAGCCAGGGGGCGATGAGCTCGGGACCGAGTCCGTCCCAGTCGAGTTGCAGGGTCAGGCGCTGCGGCAGCGCCAGTTTCCCCGGCTCCGGAGAAGTGAGGCGGGCGGAGACATGGCTCTGCGCTGCGAGATTGAGATCGCACAACGCAGTAAGACCTTTTTCATCCCAGGAAAAGTCGCTTGCCAAGCGCTGGACAGACAGGTTGAGGTCGCCCTGTTCAAGTCGGCCGGCGGCAACAACTTTCCCCTGCAGACGCAGGGCACCATCTTCTTTCCATCTCGCTGTTACGCCGCCGGTGCTGGCTCCGGTCAGTTGCAGCTCCGCTAGCCAGGGGTTGGCGCGGGCCAGTTCCAGATCATCCCACTGGGCGGTCATCTCTCCCGCTCCGTTGCCGCGGTCGTAAATCCCGGCGATTTCAATCCATTCGCTGCGTTCGCTGGTCAGTTCCAGCGGGGAGAAGCGCAGGGTTTTGCCATCGACCAGCAGTGTCACTGGTGCGGCCAGGCGCCAGGCTCCCTGCACCTGTTCTTTCCCGGTCAACTGGAGAATCTTTGCGGACCAGCTTCCGGCCTCATAGCTCCCCGTCGCTTCGACCTGGACCTTCCCCTGCGGCCACGTCAGAGCGAGACCTAGTTGGTGCTCAGCAGGAAGTCCGTCCCCTTCGAATTCGAGCCGATCGAAACTCCAGTTCTGGTAATGGATAACGCTGAGATCGGCGCGAAGGGAGATCGGACTTTTCGGCGTCGGACGTTGCAGACGAAGCGCCCCGTGATTGATGCTCAGCCCGGCATAAGTGAGAGTTGTTCCCTCGCTGTTGACGGCGCCGGTCAGTTCTCCTCCCTGCCAGCGCACCCAGCCGGTTGCTTTCCCGGCTCCAGTGGCGTCGGGTAACAGCTCTTCGAGGTGCTGGAACGCGACAAAGAAGTTCACTCGTTCCTGTAATCGGCCCGCTGCCGTCAGATCGATGCCGTTACCATGGAGTTCGAGGTGGCGCAGGAGTAAATCGTCATCATCCAGCCGGGCCGAAACAGCTCCGGTCAGGGGATGGCCATTGAGGATGCTGTCGTGCAGTTGGGTAGTAAGCTCCAGTTGCAGGGGGGCATCCGGTGGGAGGAGGAGGGTGCTGTTAAGGTTAAAGTTGAGCTGTCCGACCAGGGGGGGGGAGAGGACACCAGGGTTGAGACCTGTCCCCTGCAGGGCTGCCGTCAGGCTAAGGGGGCCGCTCCAGTCGAGATTCAGGGCGCCGGCAAGTTGACCGGCGAGGAGTCGACCATCAAGCTTGCTCAGGGCGAGTTGCTGTCGGTTGCCGGCCAGGCGTCCGGCGAGATGAAGGTCACGCCAGGCGGTACCGCGGTTGCTCAGATCGAACTGACCGCGGTAAGCGTCCGGACTGCCGGTGAGGTCGAGAGAACCGGAGAGGTCCGTGGCAATAGCCGTCTCCGGTGTCAGGTCAACGCCCAGGAGCTGAAGCTGGAGGAGTAGGGGAGTGACGGAGTCGTCGAAGTTGTAGCGTATCCGGCCGCGCACCTCGCCGGCGGCGACGCTGCGGGAAAGGAGGAGGTTTCGGAGTTCGACCCCGGCGGTGGCGAGGCCGAGGTCGGAGTTGAGGTGGACTCTCCCCTGCTGCGTCGTGTGGAGATCGAGAACCAGAGGGCCGGCCAGGACCTCCTCACCCTTTCCGGCCGAGAGGTTAAGGGTCAGATCAATCTTCTCCAACCCGGTGCTCGCGTCGAAGTCTTCCCCGTGCAGGCGAAGGGCAAGAGCGGGAGTAACCATCCCCGCCGTCACTTCGCCGGAAAGAGAGCCGTAGGAGGTGCGGGCCTGCAGGGCGGAGAGGCGCAGGATACCGTCACGCCAGTCGAGGCGTCCGCTTAGCGGTCCAAGTTGCAGCGCTTCAGCTTCGGGGCGATGAATGACCACGCCGGCCAGTTGCAGTGAAGCGATACTTACATGCAGGCGGCGCGGCAGACTGGAGACGCGGGGCCATTGCAGCGGCTTTTTATCTTTTTTAACAATTCCGGCTGGGTCGGGCGCAAGATGGATGACCATCTCCCCCAGGGTGAGTTCTTCGATCGTCAATTCGGCGTGGAGAAGTTGCCGTGGCTGCCAGCGCAGGCGCAGTGTCGGGGTTTCGGCTTCGCCGCCGGGCCAGCGCACCTTGACCCCGTCGAGGCGCAGTTCGTCAATCAGTCGTCCGGAGAGCATCTCGACTTCGATCGTCAGCGGCGACCAGCGGTTGACACCGGCCAGCAGGGCGCGGCTGCCGGAATCGCTGCCGACCAGCCATGCCCCGGCGCCGAAAAGGACAAGAGCCAGCAGCAGGAGGGTCAGCGCCGCATATTTGAGCACAGTCGTCACCATCCGAACCCCACGCTGAGATGGAGGCGATAGGACGGGTCAGTCACTCCGACCTGGCGGGCGATATCGATTTTGACCGGGCCAATGACAGTGTAACGCCGCACCCCGATCCCGACACCACTGGCCCATTCGATATCGGTGAGGACATTAAAGGCGTTGCCGAGATCGAAGAAGGTCGCCACTCCCCAGTCTTCGCCGAAGGGGACCTCAAGTTCGATGCTGCCGACCGCGAGATGTTCGCCGCCGACCACCTGTCCGTCGGCATCAGTGGGGCCGAGGCTTTGATAGGCATAGCCGCGCACACTTTGATCGCCGCCGGCAAAAAAACGCAACGATGCCGGAATCTCAGCCAAAGGTTCGTTCTTGAGAGTTGTTCCCCCTTGGGCGCGCAGCAGCAGTTTTAACTGCCACGGCAGCGGGATGATAGTATTTCCTGAAGCGAGAAATTGCAGTAATCCCGTATCCGAACCGAGCGATTGATGGCCGCCGCGGACTTCCAGGCTGTAGCGGAAACCCTTTTTCGGTCGGATTGGATCGGCATAGAGATTGTGCCGGAAACGGATGCCGGGGATGATCATGCGGGAACGGTCGTCCTGTGCAGCGACAATGTAATCCTCTTGCAACAGCCGCAGGTAGACAGAGCCGATCCGCCCGCCACTGAAGCCGCGTTGTTCTTCGATCTCGGCGAAGAGAGAACGGGTTTCATAGCTTTTCAGATTTTCGCGCACGAATCCACTGCGCAGGGCGGTTTGGGATTCAATATTCGTCAGTCCGGGGACGATATAATTGGCGGTGAGGGATTGGTGGCGTTCGGCGAGACTCAAGTCGGCAACGAACTCGTGGCCGCGGTGAAGGACGTTCAGGTCGCGATAGTTGAGGGAGGTGCGGGCGCCGGTGTCCGTACCGTAACCGATCCCCGGCCGTAGACGCCGGCGCGCGGCCGGGACGAGTTTGATCTCGATCGGCACCCGGAACTCCTCGCTCAGGGTTTTTTGCGGGGTGATGATCACTTCGCGGAAGCGGTCGGAGTCGAGAAAGTTGAGTTGCGTCTGGCCGAGGCGGGGATAGCTGAAGACCTCCCCTTCACTAAAGGAGAGATAGCGCCGGAGAAAGGGAGCCGGGTAAACGTCCCCCCCCTGGATAAAGGCTTTGCCGAAGTAATAGCGTTCGCCGGTCGCGAGTTCGAGGTCGATTTCAGCGCGGCGTTCCTGTTGGTGCAAACGGATCTGATGGACCTTGAAGTCGGCGTCAAGATAACCGCGGTCAAGGACGCGCGCTTTGAGGGTTCCCTTGGCTTGATCGTAGAGATCCTGCCGCAGCACCTCGCCAACACGCAGGGGGAAGTCGGCGACCAGTCGCTGCAAACGCGGCTCGCTTTCCCCTGGACCGCTCAGGTGCACCGCAACCGACGTTGTCCGCACCGGTTCCCCCGGCAGCACTGTGACCTCAAGGAGGTAGCGACCCGGCGCGGTCATCTGCCGCTGCACACTGACTTCCGCATCATAATAGCCGAAAGGCTCAAGGGCCTGGCGGACCCGTTTCGGAATCTGCTCTTCGAAACGCTCCAGCCACAACGGCTCGACCTGCCCCTGCTCCACCAGTCCCGGAGGAAGGACCAGGGCGGCGTGGACGTTGGCCAGGGCTTCTTCTCCGCTGACGCCGCTAACGTTAATCTCCAGAGGGTCGGCAGCGTGGACGGTAGCGCTCAGCAGGAAGAGGAACAAAAGAGTCAGCGCCCGACAGCGCCACCGTCGGAGCAGCAACGTCGGCAAGAAGTCTGCTCTAATTCGGGGTGAAAAGTTTCTCATCGGCAATCTACACTCGTTCCCTGGCCAGCTTACGTGCTTCTGCAACGAGAACATCGGCGAGCTGCGCAGCCGGCACCTTGGCGATGATCTCTCCTTTACAAAAAAGCAGACCTTCTCCCCGGCCGCCGGCGATGCCGATATCCGCTTCCCGCGCTTCCCCGGGGCCGTTGACCGCGCAGCCCATCACCGCCACGGTGATCGCGGCCGGTAGATCAGCGAGGCGCCGCTCCACCTCTTCGGCGACAGGAATGAGATCAATCTGGCAGCGGCCGCAGGTCGGGCAGCTGACAAAGGTCGGGCCGCGCTGGCGGAGCCCGAGGCTCTTGAGGATCTCCCAGCCGACCTTGACCTCTTCCACCGGATCGCCGGTGAGGGAGACACGCAAGGTCTCACCGAGTCCGTCGTAAAGGAGGATGCCGAGGCCGACACTGCTCTTGATCGTCCCCGCCCAGGTCGTCCCGGCTTCGGTAATGCCGATGTGCAACGGGTAGTCGACCTGCGACCCAAGGAGGCGGTAAGCTTCAACGGTGCGTTGAATATTCGAGGCTTTGAGGCTGACCTTGATCTCTCGATAGTTGAGCTCTTCGAGGGTGTGGATATGGCCGAGAGCACTGGCTACCATTGCTTCGGCGGTCGGATGACCGTATTTGACGAGAAGTTCCTTCTCCAGCGAGCCGCCATTGACGCCGATACGGATCGGAATCTGTTTTTCGCGGCAGGCAGCCACGACTTCCTCGACCTTCCAGCGTTCACCAATATTTCCGGGATTGAGACGCAGGCCGGCAACGCCGCTGGCAAGGGAGGAAAGTGCGAGTTTGTAGTCGAAGTGGATATCGGCGATGACCGGCAGGGGCGAATCCCGGCAGATAGCCGTCAGCGCCTCAGCCGCCTGTTGATCAGGAACAGCACAGCGGATGATCTCGCAACCGACTGCCGCAAGGCGGACAATCTGGGCAAGGGTGGCAACCACATCGCGGGTATCGGTATTGGTCATCGACTGCACCGCAACCGGGGCGTTGCCGCCAATGGCAACATTCCCGATGTGTATCTGGCGGGTGAGACGGGGCATGTGAAAGGCTCCTTATAATTACTCGACAGTGTAGCGCAGTGGTAGCCGATGAGCAACGAACAAAAGTCTTTTCGTTGGGTCGAATGGTGGTGAAATCCGTATCAGTTGGTAGTGTTTTGTCAGGGGAGGACTTGTGAAGATTAATGTGCCGCCTGCATATATTCCGCCAGTCGGGGAATAAAGTGAAGTCTCCTATTTTCTTGAAATTTAGATGGAATGCTGGTAGAGAATAAAAATTGTTTCTCTATTGTGTTTTTTAGTTTTAACGTAGGTACGGGTACCCCGTCTCCTGGCCGGCGGGTGGCGCTGGTGATCATTTTTAATTCAGTGAAAAAAAGGGGAAGTCAGATATGTTCAAGAGATACTGCCAAATTTCTTTACTTGCCGGGGGACTGGCTCTTCTGGTTGCCGGAAACGCCACAGCGACTAACCGTCCCGGCACATTTACCTTGACGCCGCAAGCGGGGGTGATGGTCTTTGAAGGAAATCAGAATCTTGAGTCCGGTCCTACTGGTGGTCTTGCCCTCGGCTACAATTTTGACAGCCACTGGGGCGCAGAAGGCGTATTGACTTTTACCCGCACGGACCAAAAGGCGGGCGGAGATGACGCCATGATTACCGCGGCGCACCTTGACCTGCTTTATCACTTTCGTCCGCAGGAACGTCTGGTCCCTTATCTCTCTGTCGCGCTCGGCGGGATTCAACTGGAGGATGACGAAGACCTGCTCGCCGGCTATGGCGTTGGTGTTAAATACTTCCTGTCCGAAGATGTGGCGCTGCGTCTTGACCTGAAACATTTGCTTGACATCAATGTTCGTGATGTCGACAAGAAGCGTGATTATTACAACCTGCTGGCTGCTACCGCCGGCGTCTCTTTTCAATTCGGCGGAGCGCCGAAGGCAGCGGTAATCACAGACCGCGACGCTGACGGTGTCGCCGACGCCATCGATCGCTGCCCTGACACACGGACCGGCGTAACTGTGGATGAAACGGGCTGTCCTTTGCCGGAAGCTCCGGAGAAAATTGCGGACAGCGACGGAGATGGTGTCGCTGACAATCTTGACCTCTGTCCTGGCACTGCCGCTGGCATCGCCGTCGATGCAAAAGGCTGTCCGGTCGTGATCGATACGGATCGTGACGGCGTGGTTGATGCTCTGGACGTTTGTCCTGACACCCCGGCCAAGACTGTAGTTGATGCCCGCGGCTGTCCGGCGCAAGTCTCTCTCGTCACTGCATTACCTGAACCGGTGATGACTTTTTATCTGGATTTCCCGTCGAACGAGTATGAAGTCCGCTCTGAATTTACTGCAGAGCTGCAGAGGATAGCTGATTTTATCAAGGCTCGCCCCGGCCAGCGCTTTATCATCGAAGGACACACCGACAGCGTTGGCAGTGATGCGAGTAATATGAGGCTTTCTGCCCAGCGCGCAGAAAATGTCAAAGCCTATCTGGTAGAAAGAATGGGGATTCCAGCTTTCCTGCTCGATGCCCGTGGTTTCGGGGAGAACTCTCCCATCGCCGATAATAGTACACAGGAAGGCCGACAGCAGAATCGCCGCATTGTTATTATTGCAGCGCCTCTAAATAGGTTTAAATAGGTTACGAGACAAGCGCCCCGAACACGTTGTGTGTTCGGGGCGCTTGTCTGGAAACACTCTCTCCTACCGCTTTATTTTCGCGTGACCCCCAGTTCCCTTTGCACAACATTACACTGCAGTACCTCAATTGCTACCCCTTGCCTTAGAAGCTCTCCTTCCCGTAGGACGATAATCTCCTCTGCCCAGTTGCGAACAAAGTCGACATCGTGCGTGGCGATGATCAGGGTGACGCCGTGCTCTCCAAGGTCGTTGAGGGTGGCAATGAGGTCGTGAGTCATGATTGCATCGAGGCCGGCGAAGGGTTCATCGAGAACGATGACTTCGGGCTGCATGGCGAGGATGCCGGCAATGCAGGCGCGTTTTTTCTGGCCGTAGGAGAGGTCGTGAACCGGGCGCTCCAATAGAGCCGTGAGGTCAAGGAGTTCCAGGGCGCGTTCGACGCGGCTGCGGACTTCCACTTCCGGCAGGCCGAGATTCATCGGGCCGAAGGAGACATCTTCGTAAAGGCTGGCGGAGAAGAGTTGGTGGTCGGGATCCTGAAAGATCATGCCGACGGCCTGTCGCAGTTGCAAAAGGCTAGCCCTGTCGTAGCGCAGGCGGTTGCCGGCAAAGAGGATTTCGCCGCTTTGCGGTCGCTGCAAGCCATTGAGCAGGGCAAAGAGCGAGGTCTTTCCCGAGCCGTTGCGCCCCATGACGGCGGTGCGCTGGCCGCGGGCAAAAGTGACGGAGAGATCTTTCAGGGCGGTCACGGCACCGGGATAGGTGAAGGTGACGTTTTGCAGGGAAAGGATGGCCGTGCTCATGGCTGTACCTGCCAGGCCAAAAGAATAAAGGTCCATCCCAGGGTTCCGGCGCCGAGAAGCTGCCACCGCGACAAGTGCCGGTGCGGACTCAAAAAGCGCAGTTCCTGATCGTAGCCCCGCGCCAGCAAGGCCTGATGATTGTGGCGGGCGCGCACGATGGTCTTGATGAGGATATTGCCGGCGAGTTCGGCGGTTGAGCGCCATGAAACCTTAAATGAGCGATAACCGAGGCGGGCTTCCTGGGCCGTGTGGATCTGGCTGAAGGCATCAAGGAGGATAAAGATCTGGCGATAAGCGATGACCATCAGTTCGACAAAGAGGCGGGGGAGTCCGAGCGTTCGCAGCAGTCCGGCGATTTCACTCAACGGTGTTGTCAGGGCGAAAAAGAGGAGGGTGCAGAGGGCTCCGAGGGAGCGGGAAAAGACCAGTTGCACCAGAGGGAGTTCGGAGAGGTTCAGGCCGATCGTCAGTTCGCTGGCCGGTAGCTGCAGCAAGGGGAGGGAGGTTGGCGAGAAGGTGACGAGGAGCAGGAGAGAGCTCCAGCCCAGAAAAACGAGCGGCACGGCCAGCAAACGCAGGTAGCCGCGCCAGGGGATGCCGGCGCCAAAGAGGGTCAGGCTGCTTATGCTCAGGGCGATCAGTAGCGGAATGGTGGGATGACGACTGAGCAGTGCCGCAATCAGGGTCAAAAGAACCAGCAGTCCTTTGACCCCGGGGTGAATCTGTCGCCAGCGATTGCCGTGCGCGTAGGAGTCAATGCGCACGGTCGTTCACGTTGGCCGGAGAGGGTGTGGTTCTTTTTCCCCGCACATATCCGGCATAATAACCGATGACGCCAGCGCCAAGGGCCGCCTGCAACGCAAAGAGAAGGCTTTCGATCTCGCCGCTGGGGGGGGTAAAGAGCGACTCGAACCACGGCTGATAGTCGGGAGCAATCTTCTCGATGACTCCTTGTGCCTGGTTATCCGTCCCGGTAAAGATCTCAATCTGCCCTCTGTCGGAGCCGACCCCGGGGGTTTTGACGGTCAGCAGCGGGACGAGGGTGAGGAGGACGAACGCGGCCAGGAGTAATGAGTTCTTCAATGTTCCGCTCATAACCGTCCCTCGCTGCGGGTGAGATGAAAACCGAGTTGCGCAAGTTCGTTGCCGCTGTACTTTTGCATGAAGTTGAAGATGAGGACGGTGAGAAATCCTTCGCTGAGTGCCAGGGGGATCTGGGTGACAGCAAAGACGCCGAGAAATTTGAGCAGAGAGGCACTGATGCCACCCAAGGGATCCGGAAAGGCCAAAGCCAGCTGCAGGGCGGTGGTGCCGTAGGTCGCCAGATCGGCCAGGCTGGCTGCAGCAAAGACCGTCAAGCTGAGGGACAGGTCCAGCTTTTTTCCGAGGCGATAAATGCCGTAACCGACCAGCGGCCCGACCACTCCCATGGAGAAGATATTGGCGCCGAGGGTCGTCAAGCCGCCGTGCGCGAGGAGGAGCGCCTGAAAAAGGAGGACGATCGCCGCGACCGGTGCCATCGCCAACGGTCCGAAAAGGATGGCGCCGAGGCCGGTGCCGGTCGGATGTGAACAGCTGCCGGTGAGGGAGGGGAGCTTCAGGGCCGAGAGGATAAAGGTGAAGGCGGTCGCAACGCCGAGGAGCATCTTGACTTCAGGCTGCTCTTTGACGGCTTTGTTAATCGAACGCAGGCCAACGCCGACACAGACAACGGCAACAGCGCCCCAGGTGACAGCGTGCGTCGCCGGCAGGAACCCTTCCATGATATGCATCTTTAGCCCCTCCCGGAGAAAGGAGCGTACAGGGGGCTGGTGGCGGTCAAGGACGATGTCGAGGGGGATAGAACAAAGAAAAGTGACAACTGTGGCATGGATGGAGACCTCCCGCGAAGTATGCGAATGGGGCGGTATTCCGGCTCTGGGCGACCTACTTGCCCACCTTCCCAGGAGTTGTCCCAGTGGTGATTCCCGAACTTGATCGTCCGGGCGGGCTTTCGTTCCCATTACGGCTGCGGGGCAGCGGGAGTCTTGCACTCCTCTTCCACGCGTCCATTCGTTTGATTATGTGGAGCTTTATAGCAATCGTGCGCCCTGGCTGTCAAGGGGTGATACGCAGATCACCCCTTGCAGCCGCCACTGCAGCTGCACGCCAGTCCGCGTGCTTTGTCAAAAGCTTCCCGCCCTTCGCGCCAGGACAGCCAGGCAATCAGCAGTGCACCGATAGCATCGAGACTGCCGATACCGGTCAGTTCGTAGCCGAGGCTGGAAAGGAGGAGAGCGAGCGAGAGAGACAAACAGGCCTTTGAGCAAGCCGCATCAGCCAGGATTGCCGGCGAAGACAATGCCCGGCCGACCTTGGTCTTCTGCGCAATCAGGTACCACATGAACGAGATCGAGCCGAGGGAGATGACGATCCCCCAGATGGTCGTCTCCGGCTGGTGCTGGGTATAAAGATTAATTCCGGCCGAGGCGATCAGGCCGACAGTGAGGAGATAGAAGGCTCCGCCGGTGATGCGCAGCGCCCGCTGTTCGAAGGCATCCAGGGTCTTGCCGTCGTTGGCGCGGATGCGGCGCAGCATGTGCCAGACGCCGACCGCGGAGATGACCTCGATAAAGGAGTCGACGCCGAAACCAAAGAGGGCCAGGGTTTCATCGGCGGCACCGAGCCAGATCGAGAGCAGTCCCTCGCCGATATTGTAAATGATGGTGAAGACGGCCAGCCAGCTAGCGCGGGCATACAGGGCGGCAAGTTGCCTGGTCGGTTCGATTTGCTGCTGCATCTGGTCTTTTTCCCTCCCGGGGAGAGCTATTTCGCGCGCAGGTCCTGGATAACCCGGTAAGCCAGCAGCACAAACGGCCAGGCGTGCCAGAACAGGTCAAAGATATCGATCGGTTTTTTTAGTGTCCCTGCCAGTAGCATCGCGATCTTCTCAACGATATGCGGCTGAGGAACAAAAGGTGCAAAGCCAAGGAGCAATACTAACGGAATGAGGATTTGATACTCAAGCAGACTTTTCATGCTCTCCCTTTATTCTCTGGTCGCAAACCAGCGGCGCTGGAACCAGAAGGCGACATGGACCAGACCGATCATCACCGGCACTTCCACCAGCGGCCCGATCACCGCCGCAAAAGCAGCGCCGGAATTGAGGCCGAATACGGCAATTGCCACGGCAATCGCCAGTTCAAAGTTGTTACTGGCGGCGGTGAACGCCAGGGTGGTGGTCTTGCTGTAGTCGGCCCCCAGCTTTTTCCCCATCCAGAAGGAGACCAGAAACATGACGACAAAGTAGATGGCGAGCGGGATGGCGATGCGCACGACGTCAAAGGGTAACTGGACGATCAGATTGCCCTTGAGGCTGAACATGACGACGATGGTGAAGAGGAGGGCGAGCAAAGTCAGCGGGCTGATTCTCGGGACGAACTCGCGGTGATAACGCTCTTTGCCCATGACCTTCACGCCGATAAAGCGGGTCAGGGCGCCGGCCAGACAGGGGATGCCGAGGTAAATAAAGGTGCTCTCGGCAATCTGGCCGATACTGATATTGACTTCCATCCCTTGCAGTCCCACCATTGGGGGCAGGACGGTGATGAAGAACCAGGCATAAATGCTGTAAAAAAAGACCTGAAAGAGGCTGTTAAAGGCGACCAGTCCAGCGGCGTATTCGGTATTCCCCTTGGCCAGATCATTCCAGACAATGACCATGGCGATGCAGCGCGCCAGACCGATCATGATCAGTCCGATCAGGTAATCCGGCTTGTCCGGCAGCAGCAGCGCCGCCAGCGCAAACATCAGAACCGGGCCGATCACCCAGTTCTGCACCAGTGAGATGGCGAGGATCTTCTTGTTTTTGAAGACCTGCGGCATATCCTCATACTTCACCTTGGCAAAGGGGGGATACATCATCAGGATCAGGCCGATGGCGATGGGGATATTGGTGGTGCCGACCTGGAAACGGTTGATAAAGGCTTCGGTGCCGGGGAGGAAGTAGCCGAATCCGACGCCGAGGGCCATGGCGGCGAAGATCCAGAAGGTCAGCCAACGGTCGAGAAAAGAGAGTTTATGGGCGATATTTTCGCTTCCGTTCAACGTCTACTTCCCCCCTAAATATTCAACCAGCGTTGCCTTGATGTCGTCCCGCACCCGGCGGAATTGCGCCAGGATCTCCTCCTCATTGCCGCCCGCCCCGGTGGGGTCGTGAAAGCCGATGTGGAGGCGTTCAACGCCGCCGAAGAAGAGGGGACAGCGCTCGTGGGCATCGCCGCAGAGGGTGATGACATAATCGAAGCGCTCGGCGGCGAACTCGTCGAGAGTCTTGGAACGCTGGCCGGAGATGTCGATGCCGAGTTCCTGCAGCACCGTGATGGCGCGGGGATTGACCCTGGTTGCTTCGGTCCCGGCGGAGAAGGCCTTGTAGCGGTCGCCAAGAAAATGGTTGATAAGCCCCTCCGCCATCTGTGAACGGCAGGAGTTATGCGTACAAAGGAAGAGAACGCGCTTTTTCATGGTGATAACCTTTCATGACAATATCGGCCTGGATCAATAACGTGGGGATTGCTTAGGCACAGTTATTCTTTTTACGGTAAGTGATCAAACGTTTCTGATCACTGGCAAAGACAGAAGATTCCGGCAGACTCTTACGCAGAAAAGGCTCCAGCTCTTCCATGAGTTGATTGCTGCGATCAATAGAGTAGTAGATCCAGAGACCTTCGCGGCGGTCGCAGACCATGGCCGATCTTTTCAGATAGGCGAGATGACGGGAGACGGTCGATTGCGGCAGAAGGAGGGCGGCGATAAGGTCGCAGACACAGAGTTCGCCTTCCACATAAAGGAGCATGAGGATACGCAGCCGGGTTTCGTCGGCGAGAGCCTTGAAGTGCTGGACGTGATTTTTCATGGGCCAAACCATATCTGCCTGTGCGGATATTGTCAACCGCAGTTTATATCTGCACTTCCCAGCGAACAGCTGACAGCAGATCTGCTGAACCTGATCTGCTGAACCTTGACTTCGCCCCTCTCCTTCTGTACTTTGCTCCGATGAATTTCTGCCCTCAGTACATTTTTTCTTCTTGTCCGCGTTTCGTACTGCCAGATTTTTCCACTGTCGAGCCCCCCCTTTCGTCTGATTTCGCCCTGAACTTCGCCAGCTAAACTATTCTTCCGGTGTAACCAGATACCGCCCTCTTCGTCGGCATGTCCTTAATTTGGCGTGCCTGTCCCCCCTCATTTTTTGAAGGATACTCATGACATTGCAAACAATTCGTGCCGATTGGTTTTCCAATCTGCGCGGCGACACCCTGGCTGGGATGGTCGTTGCCCTGGCCCTCATCCCCGAAGCCATTGCCTTTTCGATCATCGCCGGGGTGGATCCCAAGGTCGGTCTTTATGCGTCCTTCTGTATTGCCGTGATCACTGCTTTTGCCGGTGGACGACCGGGGATGATCTCCGCCGCGACCGGCGCCATGGCCCTGGTCATGGTGCTTCTGGTCAAGAACTATGGACTGCAATATCTGCTGGCGGCGACGGTCCTCACCGGTCTGTTGCAAATTCTGGCGGGGACGCTCCGCCTCGGGGCGCTGATGCGCTTTGTGTCGCGCTCGGTGGTGACCGGCTTCGTCAATGCCCTAGCGATCCTTATTTTTATCGCCCAACTTCCCGAACTCACCGATGTCGGCTGGCAGGTCTATGCCATGGTCGCGGCCGGACTCGCCTTGATCTACCTCTTCCCTTATATCTCCAAAGCGATCCCTTCGCCGCTGGTCTGCATCGTCGTTTTGACCGCGATCACCATCTCTATGGGGATTGATGTGCGTACGGTCGGAGACATGGGGGCGCTCCCCGACAGTTTGCCGATCTTCCTCCTCCCGGATTTGCCGCTGAACTTGACCACCCTGGCGATCATCTTCCCCTTTTCCGCGACCCTGGCGGTGGTCGGTCTCCTCGAATCGATGATGACCGCGACGATTATCGATGATCTTACCGATACACCGAGCAATAAAAATCGCGAATGCGTCGGTCAGGGCGTCGCCAATATCGCGGCCGGCTTTCTCGGCGGCATGGCCGGGTGTGCGATGATCGGACAATCGGTGATCAACATCAAATCCGGGGGGCGCGGGCGACTGTCGACCCTGCTGGCCGGCCTCTTCCTCCTGCTCATGGTCGTCTTTCTCGGCAATTGGGTGGCGCGCATTCCCATGGCCGCGCTGGTGGCGGTGATGATTATGGTTTCGATCGGCACCTTCAGTTGGGGATCGATTCGCAATCTGCGCACCCATCCCAAGAGTTCGAGTCTGGTCATGATCTCCACCGTCCTGGTCGTCGTCTCGACCCACGACCTCGCCAAGGGGGTACTGGTCGGCGTCCTCCTCAGCGCCCTCTTCTTTGCCCACAAGATCAGTCGTATCTTCTATGTCAGTTCCACTTTGTGGGACGAGGGCTCGACCCGGCATTATGACGTGATCGGCCAGGTCTTCTTCACCTCGTCCGAACAGTTCATCGCCGCCTTCGACTTCAAGGAAGCGTTGGAAAAGGTGCAGATCGATCTGCGCCGAGCGCATTTTTGGGATATTACCGCGATCAGCTCCCTCGACAAGGTGATCCTGAAGTTCCGGCGCGAAGGGGCCGAGGTCGAGATTCTCGGGCTCAACGAAGCGAGCGCCACCATGGTTGACCGTTTTGCCATTCACGATAAACCCGATGCGATCGAGCGTCTGATGGGCCACTAACCGGGAGAGAGCGTATGAAGACAACTGTACTGGCTTGTATCGACGGTTCCACCTATTCTTCGGCTGTCTGTGACTATGCGGCCTGGGCGGCCCTGCGTCTCGACGCCCCCCTGATCTTTTTGCGGGTGATGAACAAAGTGCGTGATGATCGTCTGGCCGATCTCAGCGGCAGCATCGGCTTTGGTGCTCAGGAAGCCCTCCTTGAAGAGATAGCCTCCCTCGACGAGCAGCGCGGCAAACTCGCTCAGGAACAGGGGCGCCAGATGCTCGCCGCCGCCAAAGAGCGCGCCCGCGCCGCTGGTTTTGCCGAGCCCGAAGGACGCCAGCGCCATGGCGAGTTGGTCGACACCCTGATCGAACTCGAAGAGGGGATTCGCCTCCTGGTCCTCGGCAAACGCGGCTCATCGGCGGAGATTGCTACCGAGCACCTCGGGAGTCATCTCGAACGGGTGATTCGCGCCATGCATCGCCCGATTCTGGTGACGACCGCCACCTTCCGCACCCCGCAACGGATCATGCTCGCCTTTGATGGCAGTGCCACCACCCGCAAGGGGGTCGAGATGGTCGCGGCCAGCCCGATGTTTAAGGGGTTGCCCTGTCATCTGGTCATGGTCGGCGCCGACACGGTCGATGCCCGCGGCCATTTGGCCCATGCCCGTCAAACCCTGGAAGAGGCCGGGTTTGAAGCGCTGGCTGTGATCCTTCCCGGCGAGGCGGAACAGGTCTTGACCGCTTACCAGCAAAAGGAGGAGATTGACCTGATGATCATGGGCGCCTACGGCCACTCACGGATCCGCCAACTATTGATCGGCAGCACCACCACGGCGATGATTCGCAATTCTACTGTTCCGCTGTTGCTGCTGCGCTGACGAGACAATTTTCTGGACAGAAAGGCAAAGGGGAAATAATCCGGGCCCGCGGAACTCAGCATCAGAAAAGACATACGCCCCCAGTTACTGTTTCCATTGCTTCTCCCCCTACCTTCTCCATCCGCTCCACACGGGAATTCCGTCGGCGTCGCGGAGATGGAGCAAGGCATCTCCCTTTTTTACCTCCGCCGCGATGATCGCCGGCTTCCCGGCCACTGTCACCCGCGAGTCTTTGACCTCGATGGTATTCCCTTTTTCAATGTGATCATCGAGCCGCTTGTCACGAGATGAGGAAAACGGGTGAGTTATAACCCGTCTTTTTCTTTAGGTTGGGACCCGCTCCTTATTGTAGTGAACAAGGTGATCAAGAGGGTCTGATCGCCCCTTATTCGTGGAACCAATACGCCAGGTTAAACATCAGCAACAGGCCCGTGAGAAAGCAGGAGAAATGCGTCAGCGCGTTTCGCAGTCTTCCTTGTGACTTTATTTCGGGGATCAGATCCGAGGCGGCGATGTAAATGAAGTTTCCTGCGCCAAAGAGTACCAACCCCGCCACCTCATAGCGCTGCGCGGCGAGATAAGCGAGGACGGCACCAAGGGGAAACGTCAATGCCGAGATGAAATTCCAGAGGAGGGCACGGCGATGGGGCCAACCGCCATGGACAAGGACGCCGAAGTCGCCGAGTTCCTGCGGCACTTCGTGAGCCGCTGCTGCAAACCAGGCGATAATCCCCGCCCGGGGATCGATCAAAAATGTGCTGGCGATGGCAAGTCCGCCGAGGAAGTTATGAACGGCATCGCCAATAAGAATCAGGTAGGTGACCGGCTTCCGCCCGGATGGGGTCGCATTGTGACTATGGTGCCAATCAATAAACTGCTCGAGAGCGAGAAAGACGGAGAAACCGCAGACCAGCCAGGCGGCTCCGGTCAGGGGAGAAAGTACTTCCATCCCTTGAGGAATCATGTGAAAGAAGGCACCACCGATAAGCGTCCCGGCGGCGAGCGCGACCAAGGGCAAAAGTAAGCGTTCCAGGGTGGCGGGCTTGATCAGGGTCGTCAAGCCGCCGACCATGGCGATTGCGCTCATCAAAAAACCACCACAAAGTATCCAGCTCAACATGATTGTTTCTCTGCCCGTCATAGTTTGCGACATTCACTTCCCCTGTCCCTGTTCCGCCAGAGCGGCACGGGCTGCTGCGCACAAGCCAAACTGAAAACGGCGTCGGGTTGCTGGTTAAAACCTAGCACCGATATTAGTTGAGTCAAACGCAAACCTGCGGCAAATCAAAAGAGGACTCAGCAAAAAACGCTGAGTCCTCTTTTGAAATCGAGACAACAACAATTCAAATTAAAGATGTTTTTTTTCGAGAAAACGGAAAAGGAAAATGCCGCCAACGACGCAGATGATGATGATCGGCCAGTGGTTGATTCCGAGCAGTTGCGGTATCGTCACTTTGCCAAGGTTACCCCAGGTCAGGACAGTCTCTTTCATCAAGGGAAAAGCCTCTGCAAAAAGAGCCGCGCCACATACCATACCGAGAATCCCCCAGACCGCATCCCAGCGGCCCTCACCGAGAGCGCCGGCTGAGGTGCCGGGACAATAGCCCAGGAGGCCCCAGCCAAGACCGAAGATCAGGCCGCCGATGATGTTGCCGCCGAGAATGGTCGTTTTGATGCTGAGCTTGGCCATCTCCAGGTCGACGAGCAGATAGACGCCGACCATGCCGACCAGAACGCTGCTGAGCATGAATTTAATAATGGTCATGTCCTGTAATCGCAGCGCCCCGAGTTGTTTGTCGTAACGAAGGACCCGTCCTTTTTGCAGCAGAAAGCCAAAGACAATTCCGGTCAGGAGACCGTAGATGAGCATCTTCATGATGATCTCCTCCCGTAAATAAGGTGGGCGACTATCATTCCCCCGATGAAGAAACAGATAAGAGAGATAAGACCACTAACCGCTAGCTGGAGCGAACCGCTCAGCCCATGGCCGCTTGGTCAGCCATCGGCAAGCCGCGCCCCAAACATGGCAATCGTTCCGCCGGAAAAGGCAAATAGGGCTCTCTTGCCGCGGCTGTTACTGCCAAAGCGTTCCTGCCACATATCGGGCAGGGCCTGCCAGCGAAAGCTCCCTGAGGTGAGAGATGCAATCAGGGCGCCGATAAAGATGCCGACTACAAACATCCACTGCCAGTCAATCTTCGGTGCGGTCTTGATGAAGTAGTCAAGCCGGCTCATATGCTCCGGCGCAATCACCTTTTCCACCATCCCCGCCGCACGGACAAAGCTAGTCGACGCACCGAGGAATTTGCCGGCAACCCCCACCGAAATTACAGAAACCAGGCCGGAGAGAGCACCTGCCAGGTAAGGGTTCCAGCCGCCATCGTTTTCATCTTCAGCAGAACGTCTCATCGACTTCTCCTTTTCATTGAAAATTTTTATTAAAATAATAGCAATTTGTCAGCAAATGTAAAGCTGATTACCGCGACCGCTCAGACTGTCTGGCAAGATTTGATGAGCCGCGCTATTTCCTTCCCCACACCGGGTCATCGGCAAATTGCTGCCGTAGCCGTTCTTCCGGGTTCTGCTCGTAGAACTCTTCTCTGGAAAAGGAGAAATGATACAAGGCAACGTACTCCAGAACAATTTGATAGGCGGCATTCACCTGGCGGATCTTCTCTGGCTCGTCGGTGTTACCGGTATCGGGATGGTAGCGTTTCACCAGCTCTTTGTGTCGAGTCTTGATCTCCTTGAGAGTCACCCGCTCCTCCAGTTCAAGCACCCGAAGTGCTTCTTGCAGGTCGGTATAGGTCATGGTTTGATCCCCAGTAACTGCACGACAGCAGCCAGACCAGTATGGCCAAGGCCTTCGCGCACTTCCCGTTCGACTTGAACCGCATGGACAAATTTCAGCCCGACAAGTTCTTGCTGGAGTTCCTCCAATTTCATTAACAGGTCAAGAGATTGGGGGCCACCGGTTCCGTAGGAAAGCTGCTCTTTACTGAACCCTTCAAAAACGAGCATCCCGCCAGGCTTGAGTCCTCGTACAACCGCCTGGTGCAGGGAGGCGCGCAACGTCACGGGGAGATGGCAGAAGCAGGAGATTATACCTTCCCATTCGTCCGCTTCGATCGTAAAGTCGCCCAGATCTGCATGGATCGTGGTGATACTGACGTTGCGCTCTGCTGCCAGTTGTCGCGCCTTTTCAAGGGCGACACTGGAGTTGTCGACTGCCGTGACTTCATATCCCTGTGCTGCCAGATAGACAGCATTGCGGCCTTCCCCTTCCGCCAGCGTCAGCACTTTACCGGCGGGGATCTTTCCTGCGCAGGAGCGGAGAAAGTCATTCGGTTCTTTCCCATAGATATAATCGTCACAGGCGTAACGTTCATCCCAGTTCATGTTGATTTTTCCATTATGGTTGAGAAAATAGCGCGAAGCGCCTTTGCTTAGTTGCCAGCCAGCCTCGTTATAAAGTTTAGCGCAATTCGCTACGCTTTTGTTGCGGGAGGAATTGCCGCTTCTTCTTCCAGTTTGGCCCTATAATGCATGACCGCGGTGCGCAGGGCGCTGGAGGCGAGATTGGAGCAGTGCATCTTGTTGTTCGGCAGACCACCCAGGGCATCGGCAATCGTTGCGGGAGAAATTGCCAGGACTTCGTCCAAGGTTTTACCCATGGTCAGTTCACTGGCGATCGAGGAGGTGGCAATCGCCGCGCCGCAACCGAAGACCTTGTACTTGTAATCGATCACCCGGTCATCCGCGATCTTGAGATAGATGAGCAGACCATCGCCGCAACTGGGATCGCCGGCGCGAACGACGATGTTGGCATCTTCGATCACCCCGATATTGCGGGGATTATTGAAATGATCCCAGACTTTATCCGTGTATTCCATTCCCTGTCTCCAACGGCGCTATTCTGGTGTTACCGGGTATTTGATCAGCAAGGCGTGGCAGTCGACCAGAGCAGTGACAAGTTTATGTCGCCCGCTTGTTACCAGACGTTGAACCGTACCACGGGAAATCTCCATTCGGGTTCCCGCCTCGGCTTGGGTCAGGCCTTCCTTGTCGCAAAGTCGCAGCGCTTCCAGTTCGTCCTGCTGGAGTTCAATGTGTTCAAGATTGTTCAGTGGAATGCCCGCGGGTTTAAAGACCTGGCTTCCCGGCGGACGGTGCGGGCATTCGCAGATGCGGGGTTTACGTGGGCGTGGAGTCATGAATCACCTTGAGCGGAGGGATTGCTGCCGAACCGAAAATTCGATCGGTAAAACGGACGTACCAGGCCGCTGATTGGACCTGAATAATGAAGGCCAGGGCAATAATCAGCGCGGCATCGGAACCGGCCGGCCCGAAGGCGGTCATGGCAATGGCGAGGGCAATGGAAAGATTGCGCATCACCGTCCCGTAGACCAAAGCAATAGCGTCGCCACGTGGGAGGAGCAGGCGGCCGACGACGGTACTGATGAAATAATTACTGGCGTAAAGGAGGATTAACGGGAAGATGAGACGGAGGAGCTGTTGCGGGTCCGCCGCCAATCCTCGGGCCTTGAGGGCCATGGCAATAAAGACAATGCCGAGGACCCCGAGGGTCGAGAGGGGGGGGAAGCGCGGGGTAATTTGAGCAAAACCGTCCCGACCGTAGCGGCGCAGCAACAATTGTTGCGTGACATAGCCAGCGGCCATCGGCAGAAAGACGACGAGGGCGATCTGACGAAAGACTAACCCCAAATCGAGGGGCACCCTGGCACCGAGGAGAAGATTCAGGTAGAGAGGGGTGGCGAGCGAGCCGAGAATCAAGCCGAAGACCGTCATCTTCACCGCTGCCGCCAGATTCCCTTTGGCGAATCCGGTCCAGGAGATGGTCATGCCGCTGGTCGGCACCAGCGCCGCCAGCATCAGACCGAGGAGCAGATAAGGATGATCTCCGAGCAGAACCATTCCCAGGCCAAGGGCGATAAAGGGAATGATAGCGAAGTTGATCAGCAGGGCCAGTCCCTGAGCACGCATATCTCCGGCGGTGAAGATCTCCCGAATCTTCAGGGTCACCATCATCGGGTAGACCATCAGGAATGTGAAAGGGAGGATCAGGCTCTTGAGAAATGCGGGCTCAGTGGCGAGACCGAAGACGAAACCGGCCACCATCATCGCCGGAATTGCCAGGAGCAGATTCTTGTTTAGTTGGCCAAGTAATCTCCACATACGATCGACCTAAACGGCTTCCTGAATCATGGCAACAATTTCATCGAAGCTTTTAATAAGGGATTCGGGGAATTCATCATCATCAATCAACTCCGCGACCATCAGCTGTGAATAACGCAGGAAACGGATAAAGGTCCGGCCGTCACGACTGAAGACCACGACAAATTTCGGCATGAGCACGGCCCGCTCGGGGTTGCGACTGAGGCTGTTGGCCGCTTTCTCCGGTTTACAGATCTGGATCATGTGCAGATCGAAATCCGCCGCCATCGTGAACCCGTGTTGCCCAAAGGTGCGAGCCATATCCA
Organism: Deltaproteobacteria bacterium HGW-Deltaproteobacteria-4; assembly: GCA_002841765.1. NCBI lineage: Bacteria > Deltaproteobacteria > Deltaproteobacteria bacterium HGW-Deltaproteobacteria-4. The sequence goes on from PHAV01000007.1 coordinate 130,417, forward strand.
TCTTCGATTCATTATGGATAAAGAAGCCGCGTCGACTGGCCGTCGTAGCCAGGCTTGCAATAAAATCATCAAGGGATTTACTACTTTCTGCCCGAAAGATCTCCGCCTGCATGGTTTGCTCTCCTTGTTAATGGGCGCAGCCGCAGCTATGGCCGTTGCCGTGACCGCCGCAGACCTGTTCCGGTTGCATCAGCAGCAGGTGGTTACTCTCCAGCAGGTCTAAATTCTTACCGATGCTCCCCCCCTGGCTCTGGTAGACCTTCAATCCGGCGCTGAGCAGTCCCATGAGGGCCCCGTTACCGATGCCGCCGACCACAATCGCATCGACATCCTGGCCACCTAGCGCTCGCAGCGGGTTACAGGCGCCATGCGCATGTTCTTGATCACGATTGATGACGTCGCAGATTGTACGAGTGGTGGTGTCAACAATCACAAAGCCGGGGGCAGAGCCGAAATGACCGTAAACTTGACTCTCGAGATTGTTGCTACCGGAAACGGGGACGGGAAAACAGATTTTCATGGTGTATTCTCCTTTCAGAAGTATTGTGCATATACACAATACTTCTGAAATATTCAGGAGTCAATATATAAATTTATTTTTAGAATTATTGGTGCAACACCCCTGAAGTTTTCAGATGTCCTTGATTTTTCTGGCGACCGGCGGGAGCAGTGCGCTTTCTGTATTTTTTGATTTTAGGTTTTGTATATATTGACGTCAATATATATTCGTGAAAATAAAATTTTCCTGGTAAGTGTTGAAATTGCGCGGACGTGGGCTGTTCCGGGGGGGCTAAGGAAGATTTCTAGCGGGAGTAGCTGCGGGTGAGGGCGAGAAATTCGGTATAACTCTCGACCGCGACGATTTTATGGCAGATCTCGGTGTTACGAAAGACCTTGGCGATGTCGGCGAGAATTTCCAGTTGCATGCCGTCATCGTGCGTGGGAGTGATGATGAGGAGAATGACGTGCGCCGGGCGCCCGTCGGGGGAGTCGAAATCGATCCCGGCCGCGGAGAGGCCGACGGCGATGATGGTTTCGGTGACGCCGCGCATGCGGGCGTGCGGGACGGCAATACCGTTACCGATGCCGGTCGGCATAAGTTGTTCGCGGAGCATGGCGCCGTCGCTGATTTCGCCCGCCTCCAGGCCGCAAGCGGTGGCTGCGACGGCCGCGAGTTCCGCGACGGCTTCCGCCCGGGAGCGGGCTTGGAGACGGTTGATAAAGGTCCGGCCATTGGTGAATTTCGTGAAGCGATTTTGCCTCTTCAGGCGGAGTACACGTTGCAGGATCGGTCCGCTCATCAACGAGGTCACCAGGGCCATGACAACCAGGGCGACAAAGAGGCGTTCGTTGATCAGGCCGTATTGCAGGGCAAGGAGGCCGAGGATGATCTCCATGGCGCCACGGGCATTCATCCCGAAACCCATGGCCCAGGCTTCGCGCCGCGCCATGCCGCTCATCCGCCCGGCAAGACCGCAGCCGATGACCTTGCCGAGGGTGGCGATGATCAGGACGGTGATGACGAGGAGCAGATCGAACTCTTTGACGAAGTTGACCCTGAGGCCGATGCCGGCAAAGAAGAGCGGAGCAAAGATAAAGGAGACAAACTGTTCGATGGTGGCGCGGGTGCGTTCGCGCAGATGACGGGAGTCGCCGAGGGCGATGCCGGCAATAAAGGCGCCGAAGATGGCATGAATGCCGATCCATTCAGTAAAAGCGGCGCAGAAGAGGGCGAGGGAGAGGGAGAAACCGAGGATGCCGCCGGGCCAGCTCGAATGCGCCTGGATCCACGGCAGGGAGCGGTTGATCAGCCAGCGACCGACCGTCAGCATGCCGCCGGCAAAGGCCAAGGTGAGAAAGATCGTCGTGCCGATGCTGAACTGGTTGGTCTTGCCGATCATGCCGAGGATGACAGCGAAGATGATCCAGCCGACGAGATCGTTGAAGACCGCCGCGGCAACAACGAGCATGCCAAGATCGCTGCGGTAAAGGTTGAGATCCATCAGCGTCTTGATGATCACCGGCAGCGCTGAAATTGACAGGGCGGTGCCGATGAAGAGGGCAAAGACCAGGGTGTTTTCTCCCCCCGTCTGTCCGCCGATGAATTGCGGAAAGAACCAGGCCGCTGCAAAGCCAACGCCGAAGGGGCCGATGATGCCGGCGAGGCTGACGGCAATAGCGGTCTTTCCCTGTCGCCAGAGGGTTGAAAGGTCGACCTCCATGCCGGCGACGAGGAGAAAGAGGGTGATGGCGAGGGTCATCATCCCGTCGAGGACGAGAGCGCCGCCTCCCTGGGTGGGGAAAAGATAGCTGGAGAAGTGCGGCGCCAGGGTGCCGACGATCGTCGGACCCCAAAAGACCCCGGCGAGGATCTCGCCGAGGACCATCGGTTGATTGAAGCGTTTGGCTATTTCAGCAAAGAGGCGGGCCGTGGCAAGCAGGAGACCCAGGGCAAGGAAGAGGACTGTGACTTCATGCGAAGAGAGAGACGCCATGGCAAGAGCATTTTCTTGAGAGGTCACATCCGGGGTTAAAGCCGAAAATCAGGTCTTCGGCTTTTCACTGCTACGCTCTTTGGCTTTCTTTGCTTCGTCGGAGGCGGGATAGACCTCGATCAGTTTTTTTCGCAGGGCGGCGGCTTTTTTCCCTTCTCCCATGGATTCAAAGGCGAGGGACTGTTTGTACAGGGCGGCGCTGGATTTGGGGTGGGTCGGAAATTTTTCGATGACATCCTGAAACTGCACAATGGCATTTTCAAAGTTCTTTTCCGAATAGTACCCCTCGCCGATCCAGTAGTAGGCGTTGGGGAGGAGTTCGCTTTGCGGCCGGGCCTTGATGAATTCTCCAAGGATCTCGCGTCCTCTGTTCACATCCCCTTTGTTGAGGATGAGATCCCGCCCCTGCTCGTAAAGGATTTCCGGTGTTACCGTCGGCTCCGCGGCCTTGGCGGCCCGAAGCTCAAGGAGATCGCTTTCTACTTTTAGAAGACGACCGTCGAGATTACCCAGGCGCAACGCGGCATCTTTTTGCGCGAAGAGCAGAGCGTCCTGCTCTTCGCGCCGTCGGGCCGAGGTGTCATCGATCAGGCCGCGCACGGTTTGGAGTTCGACCCGCAGGGCGTCCTGGCTGGCCTGTAAATCGGCCTGTCGTCTGGCCATTCCTTCAATTTGGCGTTCAACGGTTTCGCGACTCTGCCCCTGGTTTGAGATGCCCTGCTCCAGAGTGTAGATGCGACCCCGCAGGGAGAGAAGATCCTGATCGACACGCAGTTCGCGCTCCATCGGCATGCAGCCGCCAGTCAGCAGCGCCAGAGCGCCGAGAGTCGTTATGATGGTCTGGTTCTTTATCGTCATTCTGTGATCCTGCAGTTAGGGGAGGAGGATAAATTCGACGCGGCGGTTTTTCATCCAGGCACTTTCACCGGATCCGGTATCCAGGGGCTGCTCTTCGCCATAAGAGACCGTCTCCATCCGTCCCGCATCAATTCCGAGTTCGAGGAGATAAGCCCGGACGGATTCCGCCCGCCGTTCGCCGAGAGCGATATTGTATTGATCCGAACCGCGCTCATCGCAATGGCCGGCCAGCCGGAACCTCAGATTGCCTGCCTTTTTGAGGATGGCGGCATTGGCAGCGATGATGTTTCTTGCTTCATCACTGAGCAGATGCTGATCATAGGAAAATGGGACCACCTGTAAACCGGCAAGGACCGGTGTCTCCAGCGACGACAACGGTTCAGTCCTCATCGTTGTTTGCGGCGCCGCGAAGATCGTTTCTTCACGGATCTGGCCTTGATCGCCGCGGAGCGAATCGTCCATTGTCGTGGTCGAGGTTTGTTGTTGCAGGGCGGGGTCGGTCGTCGGGCTTTTTGCGGATTTCATCGCGCAGCCGAAGGTCATGGTCAGGGTAAGAATCATCAATAACGCCAGGAGGAAACGGGACATGGCAGGTTCCTTTCTTCTTCTGTTGAGGTGAATGAGGAGTGAAGCCGTCGGACTATAGCAAATATAACAGAAAAAAAACACCTTACCAGCGCGGGCTCCAGACCGGGTGGGTTGCCTCCAGGCCGGGGGAGGAGATGCGGCGCGGGTCCGCACCGTCGGCGCGCATTGCCCAGATCCCTTTGCCGCCGCTGTCGGAGGTATAGACGAGAAAGCGCCCGTCCGGGCTCCAGCGCGGGTGTTCCTTGTTGCCGCCCGCCGTTGTCAGGCGGCGCTCGTTACTTCCGTCGGGGCGGATGCTGTAAAGTTCGAAGCGCCCTTCTTCCAGACGGGCAAAGGCGATCTGTTCGCCATCCGGGCTCCAGGTGGGGGAAGTATCGTATTTGCCATTATAGGCCAGGCGCCGGGTCGCGCCGCTGCTCAAGTCGAGGATGAAGAGCTGCGGCGTGCCGAGGCGATCGGAGGTGAAGACGATCTGCTTGCCGTCCGGGGACCAGGAGGGATCGATGTCGATGGCCCAGTTGTTAGTCAAGCGTTTGATCACACTGCCGTCGCTGCCTAAAAGATAAAGTTCCGCATTCCCTTCAAAGGAGAGGGAGGCGACGAAGGATTTGCCGTCGGGGCTGAAACGAGCGCCGATATTGACCCCTTTGCGGCCGGAGATCTTCACTTCGCTGCCGCTATAGATCTCCTTGCGGTAAAGTTCCGGGCGACCGTTGCGATAGGTGGTGAAAACAACCTCGCGACTGGTGGCAGCGATGTCGGGGTTGAGGACCAGCGAGTGATGGGCGGTGAGAGGGAGGAGATTGCGCCCATCGGTCTCCATCATGTACAGCTCTTTCACTTTTCCCTTCTTGCCGACAAAGAGGATGCGTCCGGCAAAGGCGCCTTCTTCCCCGCCCAGGACTTTGAGGATCTGGTCGGCAAAGGCGTGTGCCATCTGCCGTTCATCGCCGGGGCGGCCGCGATAACGGCGGCCATCCAAAAGGCTCCCGGAGGGGACATCATAAAGGCGGGCATCAAAGACCAGTTCATTGCCGCTGACGCTGTAGGAACTTTTGACCAAAGCATCGACCGCGAGGATGCGCCACTGCGCGAAATCGACGTCGCTACTCGACAGCCCCGGTCTGGCGGCGTCACTCAAAAAAGAGCGGGGGTCGGCGAGGGTGAAGATGCCGCTCATGAGTAAATCGTTGTGCAGGGTTTCGCCAAAGGCGCTGCCGATGGGTGTTGTTACTCCTCCTGTCTGGGGGAGGGAGGGAGCGATGGCGAGAGGGATCGTCTGCTGACCCGGCCCGCTGATGACGATGGCCGCGGTTGCGGGGGTCAGGGTGGTGCCCCAGAGGAGCAGGGCGAGGAAGAGAAGTCCACATTTTTGTTTCATATGTTATTGCCCTTGTAGTTCTTCGAGGTTAAAGATAATCGTTTCTTTGTACGGTTTGCGCAGTGCCATGGGGAGCGGTTCCAGAGAGAGGAGCGCTCTTTCCAACGAATCGTTAAAACGGGAATCTGATGAATGACGGATAAAGCGTAGGGGTTTGCTCAGTTTTCCCGTCCTGTCAAACTCGACCTCCACTTCAGCGCTCAGGTCTTTCCTTTTGCGGTCCGGCCAGCTCCATTTCTTCCGGACGGCACTTTGCAGCCATTCGCCGATGGCGCTCCCGGCTTCGTCGCCGGTTCCGCTGGCACTCCCGACGGCGGCCGCTGCTGGCTGGGCCGATGTGGTCTTCTGCTTCATGGCGGCAATGGCGGCCTGCGCATCCTTCAGCTCGTCTTGCTCCGCCTTGCGTTGTTTCATTTTAGCAATGTCCGCGGCAATATCGTCATCCTTGCTCACCGCTGGTTTTTTGACCTCTTTCTCTTTGACGACAACTGGCTCCTTCGCTACTTTGGTCTGAGGGACAACCGGTTGCGGCGGTGTTGCCGCCGGTGGCGTCACAGCGACCGGTTCGGCAATCTTCCTGACCGCGCCGGCACTGCCGCGTTGCGGGTTGGCCACCGGCGGCGCCATGACCAGATCGACGTAGAGCGTCGGCGGGCGGCGCTTGCTGGTGGTGGGGGTGTACAGGAAGAGAGCCGCAACGATGATGTGGCTGAGCAGAGAGAAGCCGACTATCGCGAGGAAGAAGTTGTTTTCACGATCACTCCGGCGGACGCCGGTCGGGCGGAAGGAGGCGTTGCGGCGGCTATAGCGGCCGGTTGTCACTTCGCAGTCTCCTCCTGCTGTAATACCATCCCGACCTTCTCAATGCCGGCCGCGCGAATCGCCGCCATGGTTTTGGCGACGTGTTCGTAGGGAACCTTACCGTCGGCGGCGAGGAGAACCTGCCGCTCTTTGTTCCCCGCCGTCGCCTGGATCAGGACCGCGCCGAGTTTGTCGACCGAGGCGACCCGCGTCTTGCCGATGCTGATCTCACCGGCGGCACCGATCGTGACGGTCAGAGGTTCATCCTTGACACTCATGGCCGGCGCGTCCTTGACCTGCGGCAGATTGACATCGAGACCCTTGTCCATCATCGGCGCTGTCACCATAAAGATGACCAGCAGCACGAGCATGACGTCAACAAAAGGGGTGACGTTGATCTGCGAAAGGGCGGTGCGCCGCTGGCGTCCTCCCGATTGTGAACTCTCCATTATTCATCTCCGCGCTTGGCGCGCTGTACGATATTGAGGAATTCCTGGCTGAAATTATCCATCTCGCCGCAGAGGAGGTTGACCTTGTTGATAAAATGATTGTAGCCGATGACCGCCGGAATGGCCGCGACCAGGCCGATGGCGGTCGCGACGAGCGCTTCCGAGATCCCCGGGGCCACGCTCGCCAGGGAGGCATTGCCGGTGAGGCCGATTACGTGGAAGGCCCCCATAATTCCCCAGACAGTGCCGAACAGGCCGATGAAGGGGGCAGAGGAGCCGGTGGTGGCCAGGAAGTTCAGATACTTTTCAAGGCGATGCGTCTCCTGGGTGGTGGCCCGGCGCAGGGCGCGCCCGACATTGTCACCGAGCCAGGCGGCAGCTTCCGCCCCTTCGTTCTGGTGTTTGCGCACCTTCATCATCTCCTGATAACCCTCGCGATACAAGGTTGCCAGGGGGGAGCGGGGAAAAGCGTCGAGGTTTTTGGCGATGGCGTCGAAGCTCTTCAGCTTCCAGAAATCATCGAGAAAAGCGGCAGATTGCTTCATCGCCTGGCGAATCATCACCCCTTTGTAAAAGATGATGGCCCACGACACCACCGAAAAATAGAGCAAAACCAGCAGGACCAGTTGAACCACTAGGCCGGCATTTGAAATTAATTCCACGTTTGTCACCTCCGAAGATTTGAATGTGCGGATTATCCCCAGAAAGGGATTGCAAGTCAACGTCACATCGCGCAATTCGTTGCTGTGGCTTGTCGCAAAATGCCTTCCTGTGTTAGCTTCCGGAAAAATTAATCACGATAGGAAGATGACCATGAGTCAAGGATTAGGCCTCCTTTCCGGAGGGTTGGATAGTAGTCTCGCTGCCGCATTACTCCTGCGTCAGGGGATTGAAGTGACCGGTATTTCTTTTGTCACCCCTTTTTTCGGCGCCGCCAAGGCGCAAAAAGCCGCTGCCGCCCTCGGAATCCCGTTGATTGTCAAGGAGATCAGCGAAGAACACCTGCAGATGGTCAAAAATCCCCGTTACGGCTACGGCAGTAACATGAACCCTTGTATCGATTGCCACGCCATGATGTTCCGTCTCGCCGGCGAGATCATGGAGCAGCAAGGTTTTGACTTTATCTTCTCCGGGGAAGTCCTTGGGCAACGGCCGATGAGTCAGAACCGCAGCGCCCTGCTAGCGGTTTCCAAACATTCTGGCTATGCGCAGAAAATTCTCCGTCCCCTCTCGGCCCAGGTCCTGCCGATCACAGCCATGGAAGAATCCGGACTGGTCGATCGCGCCCGTCTCCTTGATATTCAGGGGCGTACCCGCCGCCGCCAGAAAGAGTACGCGGCCGCCTGGGGGATCAAGGATTATCCGGCGTCCGGCGGCGGCTGCCTCCTCACTGAGGAGCGTTTCAGCGACAAGCTCCGCGATCTCTTTGCCCACCATCCTGATGCCGATGTCCGCAGTGTTGAGCTACTGAAGATCGGCCGGCAATTTCGTCTCTCCCCGCGCGCCAAGCTCCTCGTCGGCCGCAATGAGGCGGATAACGAGCAGCTTTTTGCCCTGGCCGGCGTGGACGATTATCTGCTGAAAGTGCCGGATGTTGCCGGCCCCTGCGGCCTTCTGGTCGGCAGTCCTGATGCCGCCGACCAGGATCTCGCCTGTGCCATTGTCGCCTCTTATGGAAAATTACAGGATGAGGCAATAGTCGAAGTTCGGGTAAGGCGCGGCGACGAGGAGCAGCTTCGTTCTGTGGCGCCGGCAACGCGCACCCAGACCGCCGACCTGATTATTTAGAACGACAAAATTCCACCACCCCTAACCCCTTCTTGAATAAGGAGGGGGACTTGTGCTTGCTCCCCTCCTTATTCAAGGAGGGGTCGGGGGTGGTGCTTTTGATTGTATTCCAAGCGTGACAAAAATTATTTTTCGTGCATAATCGCCGGGTGTCGGGAAATTTCTTCCCGATCTTTTAATGCAGGAAAACAAGGAGGGGGCATGCTGTCACGTCTATTCATCGGGTTTATTCTACTCGTCATCATCACCTCACCCGCCGGAAGTTTCGCGGCGTCCGATTGTCCCCTTCTCGATAGCGCCGCCGCCACGGCCCAGCTCGAAATCCTCAGCGCCGAAGTCCTTTATCACAATCGCCTTTATTATCAGGAACTCCGTCCCGTCCTCAGTGACGCCGAGTATGACCGCCTTTATGCCCGGTTGGTGCGGCTGGAGGCCTGCTTTCCCTTGCTGGTCGCTGCCGATTCCCCGACGCGACGGGTGGGGGCGGAGGGGGTCGATCCGAAATTGACGATCGCCCATGCGCAGCCGATGCTCAGTCTGACTTCCAGCGCCGATGAATCGGCGGTCGCGGCGCTGTTGCAGCGGGTGAAAAAGGTCAAGGCGGGGAAGGTTCTTTATCTGGTTCAGCCGAAGTTTGACGGCCTGCCGGTGGAGCTCCTTTATCTGCAGGGAAAGCTGGTGGCGGCGGCGACGCGCGGCGATGGCCTGCGTGGCGAAGATGTCACCGCCCAGGCGCAGAAGCTCGGTGCTCTTCCGCAAAAGCTGCGCGGCAACTATCCACCCCGATTGCTGCTGCGCGGTGAAATTTACGCCCGCAAAGAACGCCAAGAGACCGCGCCGCAGACAGCGGCGCTGGCAGCGTATGCGACGTTGCGTCACCAGGCGGTCGCCACTTTACGCAGTCAGGACGCCGCCCCGGAAGCTTTGGCCGCACTCGCTTTCTTCCCCTTCGCGCAGCTCACCATAGCGGATTCCGTCCTCTCCGATCGCGACAGTCTCCGCGCTCTCCAGGAGTGGGGCTTCGCCGATCCTCTGCTGCAAACCTGGAGTGCGGCCTCCCTTGCGGAGATCCGCGAACTCTTTGCCACCGCTCTGGCGCAGCGGAGTCAGTGGCCCTTTGCCGCCGATGGGATCGTCGTCAAGGTCGATGATTTGACTCTGCGCCGCACCCTCGGTGACGGCAGCCGGGCGCCGAACTGGGCGGCAGCCTGGAAATTTCCCTCCGCCACCGTCCAGACGACTGTCACCGAAATCGTTTGGCAGACCGGTCGCACCGGCCGTCGCACGCCGGTGGCAACTCTGGCGCCGCGCGCGCTTGCGGGCATTCAGATCGAGCACGTTACACTCCATAATGCCGACGAGCTGGAGCGGCTCGACCTCATCGCCGGCGATGAAGTCCTCGTCGCCCTCAGTGGTGATGTGATCCCGCAGATTGTGGCCGTGACCAAACGGATTCCCCGGCGTGCCCTCCTTGCGAAGGCGTCGTCGGTTGTCGTCCTGCCGCATGCTTGCTACAGCGCCAGTGCCGACTGTTCGGCGCAATTTCTTAGTCGGGCGCTCCATTTCACCTCTCCCGCCGGGTTGAATATCGCCGGACTCGGGCGTGGTCGCCTGCAAGCGCTGATCTCAGCCGGACTGGTGCCGGATCTCCCCTCTCTTCTTACTCTCAAGGGGGAGGAGATTGCCGCCGTCGATGGCCTTGGTGCAAAAACAGCGGACAGGATCGCCACGGCACTGCAAAACGCCCGGCATCCGCAACCGTGGCGACTGCTGGCGGCGCTCGGGGTTGAGAGTGTCGGGCCGAAAACGCTGGCACGGCTGCAAAAACATTATGCCACCCTCGGTGTGATGACGACCGCCACCGCCCCGGAACTCGCCAGCGTCATCGGTGACCGGTCCGGCGCCGCGCTTTCCAGTTTTTTTGCCAGCCCGGCGGCGAGGCCGCAGCTGGCCGCTTTCTATCGACTCGGGCTGCTCGGGGAGGATGAGGTGCTCAAGGATTGGGTGGAGCAACGCGTTGACGCGGATTGAGCCGGGTGAAGTTTTTAGGCGGGACCAAGCAAGTTCCGGGGGTTGCGCCCCCGACGACGCCCTACTTCTTTTCCTTGCCGGAAAGAAGTAGGCAAGAAAAGGCACCCCATCACCTGGCCCGCTGCGCGGGTTCCCTGCGCCCGGCAGACGTTTGGCGGGCGGACAAAAACTCGCTGCGCTCAGACATTTGTCCTCCTTTATCGCCAAACGTCCACCGTGCTCCGGCTACGGCGAAAGGGGGGAACACCAAGCTCGAAATCACAAAGATCATGGTAGGGGCGGCCCTTGTGGCCGCCCGCTTTGATCGTAAGCTCCCCTCCTTGCTTAAGGAAGGGGGGATGGGGGTGGTCGGTTTAAAAGAGTGGAGAAGCCGAGGCAGGGGGATGGTTAACGCCTTGACTTGCTTTGGGTAATCGGATTTAATGTTGACCCGTCAATATAAGGCCCGATGGGGGCGGCGGGCAGCATCGGATTCCTTCAAACCGCCGCTTCGGATTCTTGCCGAAGCGGCGGTTTTTTTGCACAATTGGACGTCCCGCTTGTGCCGAAAAAGCATCTATAGATACCTTCGAATAAAAGCGGTGTCATTATGAAAAGCATATATCGGGTCGCTGGCTGCGTAAATAACGATTCGACCACAAAAAATTTGAGAATCTGAAAAATCAGGACACAAGCTGCCCTTGGGAGGAAATATGAATGGCGTAGTTGAGAAGGTCTATCAGCATAGAAATGATTTTATAATTATCGGGTTAACTGGAAAAATTGCGAGTGGGTGTACGACAGCAGCTGATTTCTTAACAAAAAAAGTTGATGAGATTGTTTTGCCTGAGATAAATATTGGAGAAGAATCAAATGATAATCAGAGAAAAAAATATATTATTTCAAGATATTACAAAAGCAACTGGTCGCAATTTATAAAAATATGCGTACGAGATGTTATTACGACTTTCGTGTTAGATAATGGGTTTGATAAATTGGTAGCGTATGTTAATAGCGCAGTATCTGATGAACTACAAATAGATTTTTTAAAGTCTGAGTACGAACAAAAAATTAAACAAAACAAACATTTTATGACAATTCTAACAAAACGTTCTGAAAAAAAGGAAATTGTAAAAGAAGATGCAGAATATGTTTATGATTATCTAATAAACAAACTGCCATCGTTTACGACAGCAATAAAGAAGGGACTTTCTGCAGAAAGCTATAGAGAATTTTCAAAGGCGTTTCAACTTTTTGGCGACAATATAAGAAAATCTGGATGTGCAATTACTGAAACTTTTGACTCAAAAAATATATATTGTTTGGCAGAACGAATAAATCTAATCATAAAAATATTAAAGATTTATAACAATGAAAATACAAATAGACATTATTTTGTCATTGATGCCTTTAGGAACCCTTTTGAATCAATGTTTTTTAAAGAGAGATATTCAGCATTTTATTTAATGGCAATAAAATCGCCTGAAGACGACAGGCACGATAGATTGTTTAAAGAGTTAAATCTAAACAAGACACAGATAGAAGAGCAAGACAAAAAAGAAAATCCTGACGGATCTCCACTAGAAAGTCGAGATATTTTTGTTTCACAAAATATCAGCGCATGCATAGAGAAAGCAGATATACACATTAATAATATTGGTAAACATGGATCTGACAGCTTCAATGAACTAAAAGGCAGACTTGTTACCTATGTATCATTAATACAGCATCCTGGACTAATTACTCCAGAGCGTGATGAAAAACTGATGCAAATTGCTTATACAGCAAAGCTTAATTCGGGATGCATCTCTAGGCAAGTCGGTGCAGTTGTTACAAATAAGCATGGAGCAATTGTTTCAATTGGATGGAATGATGTACCAGAAGGACAAACACAATGCTTGCTTAGAAATTTGGATCATTTACAGTCTGGGACTGATCCAAATTCTTACAGTGACTATGAAAAAATGGATAGTCAGTTTAAAGATAAGGTTCGGATAAAAATTTCTTTAATTGGAGGAAGGGAAAAGCTTAAAGGTAGGGGGCTAGCTTTTTGCTTCAAAGGTTTTCACAATGAAATCAAAAAAGATAAAAACCAAGTTCATACCAGGGCATTACACGCTGAAGAAAATGCATTTTTGCAGATTGTAAGGGCCTGTAAAGGATTTTGTGTAAATGGGTTTGTCGGTTAATAAGTCGGCATCCTGTCGCCGAAGATGATCGTAAACTGATTGAGTGCCGATTTCCAG